>NZ_JBFARO010000138.1:0-20629 GCF_040677125.1 Actinomadura sp. NPDC049382 | reverse complement strand
CGGCGCCCGCGCAGCGCCCCGCGGCGGCCGCCGCGCCGCCGCCCCCCGCCGCCCAGCCGGTCGCCCGGCCGCCGGCCCCGCCGATATCGCCGACACGCGAGACGCCGAGCGACCCGCACGGCCTCCCAGTCGCGCCGCTCTACGGCCAGGGCAAGGGACGCCGGGACGAACCCGCCCCCGAGCCAGAGCCCGCTCCCAAGCCTGAGCCCGTCCTCACGCAGGAGGAGGCCCCTGCCGCACCACAGGCCGGAAAGGACGCGTCCCCCGACGCTCCGTCCCAGGTGGTGATGATGCAGAAGGTCGTACGGCCCGAGCATGTGCAGCACTACCTGGAGGGCGGCTACGACCTCGTCGCCGGTTACGTCCACCGCCTGCAGGACGTGCGGGAGATCCGGTCCCCCGCCGCGATGATCCGGGCGCTCGGGCTCGTGTACGAGGGGTCGCCCTTCACGCACGCGGACGAGCAGGTCTTCATGATCCGGTGGCCGGCGGTGAAGCCGGCGCTGTTCCGGCGCCCCCTCGGCGGGATCGACGAGTGGAGCATGGGCATCATCCCGGGCGGCTGGGTGATCGAGCGGGCGCCGTTCCCCGGGTCGGGGTACGCGCCCGGCGAGGGCCCGGCCATCCCGGAGTTCAAGATCGAGAGCCAGCGGCTGCCGCACGGCGCCGGGCTGTACCGGCTGGACGCGCGCGGCGCCGAGACCCTGGTCGCGGGGTACGACGCCGATCTGCGCAGGTGGCTGGTGAAGCTGCCGGGAGGGCGGGGATGAGCATCCGGCACGGGTTCTACGCGAGCTGGCGCGGCGGCGAGTACGAGGCCAGTCCCGACGGCGAGCAGGTGCGGCTGTACACGACGAGGCACACGGACGGCTTCCGCCAGGTCTCACCGGACCGGTTCGTCCAGGTGGTGCCCCTGGCCGACGTCGACCGCCTGCAGTACGTGACCACGCACTGCACGTGGCGCGGCGAACCCTTCGTGGTGCTCGGCGAGCATGACGGCTGGCTCCGGGTGGAGTACTGCGGCGGTAAGGCCCCCGTGGCGGAGGGTCTCGGGCTGGAGCTGTTCGACCGCGGCGTGTACCAGGCGTGGGCGTCCCGGCACGAGGTCGAGGACCTGCACGAGGAGCCCGTCTGAGCCCGGCGGCGGGTGCGCTCGGTCAGTGACGCGGGATCGGTGGTAGGTCTTGGACATGGCGGTCATCGACATCAACGCCGACCTCGGCGAGGGGTTCGGCATCTGGGAGCTGGGCGACGACCTGGCGCTGCTCGACGTGATCACGAGCGCGAACGTGGCGTGCGGGTTCCATGCGGGCGACCCGCTGATCATGCGGCGGGTGTGCGCCGCCGCCGTGGCGCGCGGGGTGACGATCGGCGCGCAGGTGTCGTACCGGGACCTGGCCGGTTTCGGGCGCCGCGAGATGGACGTGGCCGCGCCCGAACTGACCGCCGAGGTGCTGTACCAGATCGCCGCCTTGGACGGCATCGCGCGCGCGGAAGGCGGGCGTGTGGCCTACGTGAAGCCGCACGGCGCGCTCTACAACCGCGTCAGCCGCGACCCCGTGCAGGCGGGCGCGGTGGCGGAGGCCGTCCGGGCGTACGACCCTTCGCTGCCGCTGCTGACCCTCCCCGGCTCTGCGGTGCACGGGGTCGCCGAAGGGCTGACCGTGGTCGCGGAGTGCTTCGCCGACCGCGCCTACACGCCGTCCGGCGGGCTGGTGTCCCGCCGTGAGCCGGGTGCCGTCGTCCATGACGAAGACGCCGTCGTGCAGCGCGCGGTCAGGATGGCCGTGGACGGAACCGTCATCGCGGTCGACGGCAGTGAGGTCTCCCTCAAGGCCCGTTCCATCTGCGTACACGGCGACACACCGGGGGCGGTGTCCCTCGCTCAGTCCGTCCGGTCGGCGCTGTCCGGCGCGGGCGTCGCGCTGGAGTCGTTCGCGTGAAGGTGCTGCGGGCGGGTGACGCGGCCCTGCTCGTGGAGACCGGCGACCTGGCCACCGCCCACCGCCTCAACGCCGCCCTCCGGGACGACCCGCCGCCGGGCGTCGTCGATGTGGTGCCCGGCGAGCAGACCGTCCTCGTGATGGCCGACCCGTCGGCCGACCTGGACCGCCTCGCGGCGCGCCTCCCGCACCTGCCGCTGCCCGACGACGTGGAGGGCGACGCCGCCCCGGTGGAGATCCCCGTGGTCTACGACGGCGAGGACCTCGACGAGGTCGCCCGCCTCACCGGGCTGTCTCGGGAGGAGGTCGTCCGGCGGCATGCCGGAAGCGCCTACACGGTCGCCTACCTCGGCTTCTCCCCCGGCTTCGGCTACCTGACGGGCCTCGACCCGGCGCTGCACGTGGCGCGCCGGGAGTCGCCGCGGACGGCGGTCCCAGCCGGGTCGGTGGCGATCGCGGGACCGTACGCGGCGGTCTACCCGTCCCGGTCGCCGGGCGGGTGGCGGCTGCTCGGGCACAGCGGGCTGCGGCTGTGGGACGTCACGCGCGACCCGCCGTCGCTGCTCCGGCCGGGCACGCGCGTCCGCTTCGTCCCCGAGGAGCGTTCTTGATCGAGGTCGTGCGGCCCGGTCCGCTGGCGACCGTGCAGGATCTCGGCCGGCCCGGCCGCGCCCATCTCGGCGTCCCGCGGTCCGGGGCGGCCGACGAGCGCGCGCTGCGGCTCGCCAACCGGCTCGTCGGCAACCCCGAGGGGGCGGCGGGCGTCGAACTCACCTTCGGCAGCGCCGCACTGCGCTTCCACAGGCGCGCCTGGATCGCGGTCACGGGCGCCCCTGCGCCCGTCCTCATCGGCGACCGCGCCCACGGCACGAACGCACCGTGCTTCGTACCGGACGGCGGAACGGTAGAGGTCGGCCCACCTTCGTCAGGGCTCCGCAGCTATGTCGCCGTGCGCGGTGGTGTCGCCGTCGATCGGGTCCTTGGAAGCCGGTCGACCGACCTTCTCTCGGGCCTCGGCCCGGCCCCGCTTTCGCCGGGAGACCAACTACCAGTCGGCGCCGCCGAGGGCCTCGCCGACATCGGCGTGGACGTCGCTCCAGCACCGGCCATGCCGGACACACCCGTGCTCCGGGTACTGCCCGGTCCGCGCGACGACTGGTTCACCGACGACGCGCTGGCCGCGCTGACGTCCACGCCCTACACGGTGTCGCCGGACAGCAACCGCGTAGGGATCCGGTTGGACGGGCCTCCCCTCGTCCGCGCGCGCGACGGCGAACTGGGCAGCGAGGGGATGGTCACGGGGTCGGTCCAGGTGCCGCCCAGCGGGCTGCCCATCATCTTCCTGGCCGACCATCCGCCCACCGGCGGCTACCCGGTGATCGCGGTGCTCGCCTCGGACGGCGTCCCGGACGCGGCTCAACTCCGTCCGGGCCAGCAGGTCCGCTTCCGCCTCTAGACCGCCCTGCTCAGGGCTAGGTCAGCGAGCCAGAGGCTAGGTCAGCGGGGCCGGGGCGGACCAGTCCAGGTGGGAGACGTCGTTGAAGCCGCGGACGGACGTCAGGTCCCCGAGGCGCACCAGCAGGGAGATCGAGGCGTTGTCGGGGGCGAGGAACGCGAACGGCCGGGCGCCGGTCGCGGCGGCGAGCGCCTGCGCGATGACGCCGCCGTGGGTGAACACCGCGATCCGGCCGCCGGCGTGCGCCGCCGCGAGGCGGGTGAGGCTCTCCTCGACGCGCGCGGCGAAGGCGGCGCCGGATTCCGCGCCGGGGATGACGTCCCAGCGCTCCTCCGCGAACATCCGCTGCGCCACCGGGTCGTTCTCGGCGACCTTCTGGCGGAACAGGCCGCCCTCCCACTCCCCGAGGTGGACCTCGCGCAGGCCCGCCTCGACGCGCGGCTCCAGGCCGAGGCGGCGCGCCAGGGGCGCCGCCGTCTCCGCCGTGCGGCGCAGGGACGTCACGTAGAGGGCGTCGAGCTTCTCCTCCGCGAGGCGCTCGCCGACGCGCTCGGCCTGCTCGCGCCCTTCGGGGGCCAGTTCCGGGTCGGCGTGGCCGTCCACGAGGGGGAACGACCGGTCGGCGCGCGCCGGTGCCGACGCGCCGTGCCTGACCAGAAGAATCTCGGTCGCGCCGTCGGGCGCCTTGTACCGCGTCTGCCGGTACTCGACCGGCTCCTCCCGCTCGTCCACGAACGGCACCCTAGACGATCGCCGCAGCGTGCCCTGCGTCCGGCCCTGTTCAGGAGACCAACGGACCCACGCGGCCGATCTCCTCCTTGAGCGGCCCAGGCGGGACGTCTTCGAAGGCGGTCACGGCCACATCGCCGTCCTGCACCTCCCATACGCCCGCCACGCGGCCCTCATGCAGGACCACCGGGGAGATCCAGCCGGCCGTGCGGCTCACCTTGCCGCGATGCTCCGCCGGGACCAGGTAGGTCGCCCCTGTGCCCGCCCCTAGGACGTACTGGTCGAACGCACCCAGCAGCCGGACCGACGTGCTGGGCTCGGTGGCGAGCAGTTCGTCGCGGTGCTCGGCCAGTACGAACATCTGGACGCCGTCCACCTCCACCGTGGACAGGCCGTCCTCCGCTGCGGCGAACCAGCTCTTGACGTCCTTCTTGCGGCTCGCCTTGCGCATGAGCCAGTTGTCGAACATCTCGGGTGTCGCCGGCCCGTGCGCGGCGAGGTAGGCGTGGACGACGGTCCGGGCGGCTTCGTCCAGCGGCGGGAGGCCCGTCCAGCCCGGCAGCCATCGTTCCGGTGCGGCGAACGTGACGCGGGTACCCTGCGCCGGGCCGTGGCACAGCACGCCCCACCACGCCAGGGGCTTGAGCAGGACGCCCCAGCCCGACCCCAGCACTTCGGCGAGATGCCGTGAGCCGGTCTTGTCGATGACGGCTTCGGACAGTTCCTCCCGTGTCAGCACCTCACCGCCGGCCAGCGCGGCAGTGGCCGCCTCTGCGAGAGCCTCCAGGTCGGCGGGCGTGGCACCGAAAGTCTTCTGCCAACTGGGCTTCTCCCAATGGCGGGTAGTGGAGCACAGCGCGAGGTAGGCGGCGGCCACATCGGCGGGCAGGAGATGCAGGGTGCCGCGCATGGCCCACGTCTTGACGAGGGTCCGCTCGTCCAGGAGCGCCTTGGCCACTGCGCCTCGTTCAGGGTTCCGCTGCCGCAGCGCGACGGCGAGTTCCGCGGCCGACGCCACCTGCGCCTGGACGCCCGCCAGCCGGCGTGCGACGTCCACCGCCGACGCCTCGCCCTGGGGCTCGATGTACTGCCGCCGCATCCGCCAGGCGAGAACCTGGGCCCACGTCACCGCTGTCATGCCCCGATTACATCGCAGGCCGCGGACAGAACCGTCCGTCTACCTCATGCCAGGCGGTGGGCGAGGTCGGCGAACGCGTTGCGCACGTCGGCGGGGGTGAGGAGCGTGAGGTCGTCGGCGGTGGCGCGGTCGCCGAGCTCCGCCGCGCGCAGCGCCCGGCACGCGCACGCCTTCTCGTAGATGGAGCGGGCGAAGCGGCCGTTGCCGAACTCGTCGATCCGGCCCGTGCCGCAGACGCGCTGGAAGACGAGGGCGAGGTCGTCCAGGGCGCCGTCGTCCCAGCGGTCGCCGCCCTGCTCCGCGATGAGCTGGGCGATGCGGAGCAGCTCGTCCGGCCCGTAGGAGGGGAACTCCACGCGCACGTCGAACCGCGAGGCGAGCCCCGGGTTGGACGCCAGGAACCGGTCCATGTCGGCGTCGTAGCCGGCGAGGACGACGACGAGCCGGTCGCGGTCGTCCTCGGCGCGCTTGAGCAGGGTCTGCACCGCCTCGGCGCCGAACGCGTCGCCGCCGCCGTAGCCGGGGTTGCTCAGCGCGTACGCCTCGTCGACGAACAGGACTCCGCCGAGCGCCGAATCGACGACCTTGTTCGTCTTGAGGGCCGTCGCGCCGAGGTGCTCCCCGACGAGGTCGGCGCGCTGGGCCTCGACCACCTCGGGACGCGCGAGGAGCCCGGCCGCGGCGAAGATGCGGCCGAGCACGCGCGCCACGGTGGTCTTGCCGGTCCCGGGCGGGCCGGTGAAGACGAAGTGGCGGGTCGGCGGGCGGGTGACGAGGCCCTGCTCCTGCCGCATCCGCGCCACCTGGAGCTGGGCGGCGATCTCCCGGACCTGCCGCTTCACCGGTTCGAGCCCGATCATCGCGTCGAGCGAGCCGAGCGCCTCGTCCAGCGTGGGCGTCTCGGCGTAGCCGCGGTACCGCTCGGTGACCTCGGCGAACGCGGTCTCCACGTCCTCCGCGCGGAGGGTGACCAGGTCGTCGGCGCTGGGTCGGGCGGGCGCGGCGGACGCGGAGGCCGCGTCCACGACACGGACGTCCCGCGCGCGCGCCGCCGCCTCAGTCAGCGACCGGACGAACCGTCCGTTGCCCAGTTCGTCGATGATGCCGCGCCGCTCGACCTCCTCGAAGCGCGCGGCGAGCCGCCGCCGGGCCTCCGGGTCGAGCCGGTCCTCGCGGAGCCCGGTGTGGTAGTCGGCGATCCGCAGCAGCTCCGACGGCCGGTAGGACGGGAAGTGCACGCGCGTGCCGAAACGCGAGGCCAGGCCGGGGTTGGAGTCGAGGAACTCGGCCATCTGCGCGTCGTAGCCGGCGAGGATGACGACCAGGTTGTCGCGGTCGTCCTCGGCCCGCTTGAGCAGCGTCTGGACGGCCTCGTCGCCGAAGCGGTCGGGCTGCCCCTCGGCGGAGTTGACCAGGCCGTACGCCTCGTCGATGAACAGGACGCCGCCGAGGGCGGAGTCGACGAGCCGGTTGGTCTTGAGCGCCGTGGCGCCGAGGAACTCGCCGACGAGGTCGGCGCGCTGGGCCTCGACGAGGGCGGGCTCCGGCAGCAGCCCGAACGCGTAGAAGATCTTGGCGAGGACGCGCGCGACGGTCGTCTTGCCGGTGCCCGGCGGGCCGACGAAGACGAAGTGCCGCATCGGCTTCTCGGTGGGGACGCCGGCGGCGGCGCGCAGGTGCGCCGCCTCGATGGACGCGGCGATGGAGCGGACCTGCCGCTTGACCGGCTCCAGCCCGATCATGTTCTCCAGCTCGGCGAGCGCGTCGGCGACGGAGATGTCCGGCGCGGCGTCCGTGCGGCGCTCCGGCGGCGCCTGCCGCTCCGGGGCCGGTGCGGCCTCGGCGGCCTGCGCGGCGGCCTGTGCGGCCGGTTGCGCGGCCGCGGCGGGGTCGTCCGCCGGTGCACGGCGGTCGGGCCTGCTCGGCCGGTCCTTCTTGTCGGGCTTGTCCGGAGTGGACGGGTTCTTGCGCGGGGCGGGCGGCATGGCGTCCCCCTCCGAGCTCGCCTGTTCCTGGACCCAGCCGGTCTCGTAGGCCTCGGCGGGCACCGTGCGGCGGGCCCGGTCCCAGCGGTAGGCGAGGACGGCCAGGGCGGCGGCCCAGCCCGGCGCCGCGCTCGCCTCCGGCAGCGGCTGGGCTACCGCCGCCGTGGCCGCCCCTGCGGCGGCCAGCGTGAGCAGGGTCGTGCGCCAGGGCGTGTACCCGCGCAGGCGGAAGGCGACCACCGCGACGGGCACGGCGAGCACCGCCAGAAGCAGCGTGGGGCTCAGGTACGCAGGGTGCTCGCCGTCCGGGTAAAGCCTGCCCAAGGGAACCAACAGCGCGAGCCAGGACGCGATGACCGCGATGACCGCCATGCCCGTGGGCGAACGCAGCGTCAGGTGGACGACGACCAGCAGCACGATCGCGCCCACCGCCACGCCAAGGACCGGCCCCTCCAGCAGGACGGTGCCGGCCAGGACCAGAGCCATCAGCAGCAGGCCGCCCAGGAACCGCAGCCCGGGGGTGATCTGGAAGTAGCGCACCCGCAGGCGCTCGAAAAGATCCCGCGCCGCGGCGTCCTTCGCCGGGCGGGAGCGAGACCTGCCGAACAAAGCCATCAAGAGCGAGTAAAGCGCAGGACCGCCCGGAACGGGACTCCCCGTGCGGGGAACGTTGCCTCTCGTACGGCCTGCCTGGGCGCGGCCGAACGCACCTCGGTACCGAGACCAGGACATTTGTACTGTCCAAAAGTGCGGGTCTGATTCTTCAGCCGACACCGGCCGAATTCGTAACGCCGCAGCGCGTGCGTACCGCCGAGACCAGGCGCGGCGGCGCTGCCATGATGAGGCCCATGCGGATCCTGCGCACGCCAGAAGAACGCTTCACGCAACTCCCCGACTTCCCTTACGAGCCCCGCTACGCGGACGTCCCGGCCCAGGACGGTGACGGAACCCTGCGGATGGCCTACGTCGAGGCGGGCCCGTCCGACGGTCCCGTAGTGCTGTGCCTGCACGGTGAACCGAGCTGGTCGTTCCTCTACCGCCGCGTCATGTGGGTCTTGGCGGACGCAGGGCTGCGCGTGGTCGTGCCCGACCTGGTCGGTTTCGGCCGCTCCGACAAGCCCGCCGAGATGACCGACCACACCTACGCCCGCCACATCGAGTGGACGCGCGCGCTGGTGTTCGACGCCCTCGGCCTCCAGGACGTGACTCTCGTCGGTCAGGACTGGGGCGGCCTCATCGGCCTGCGCCTGGTGACCGCCCGCCCGGACCGCTTCTCCCGTGTCGTCGTCGCCAACACCGGGCTTCCCACGGGCGATTTCCCGATGCCGGAGACTTGGCTGAAATTTCGCCAGTCCGTCCGGACCGCACCCGAGTTCGACATCGCCCGCAACATCGCCGCCGGATGCCGCACGGCGCTGGCCGACGACGTGCGCGCCGCCTACGACGCGCCCTTCCCGGACGAGTCGTACAAGGCGGGGCCGCGCGCCATGCCCGCCCTCGTCCCGGCCGAACCCGACGACCCCGAGGCGCAGCCTAACCGCGACGCGTGGGACGTCCTGCGCGCGTGGGACAAGCCGTTCCTGGTGGCCTTCAGCGACAAGGACCCCATCACCGGGGCGATGGCACCGCTGTTCAAGCAGCTGGTTCCGGGCGCGCAGGGCGTCGAGCACCCTACGATCGACGGCGCGGGCCACTTCCTCCAGGAGGACGACGGGGAACGGCTCGGCCACGCGATCGCGGCGTTCATGCATTCCTGAGGAGCCTCCTTGACCGACCCCACCGGCGCCCTGCCCGGATTCGACCCCGCCCCCGGCGACGGCCCGCACGGTCCGCGCGGGATCCCGCGCGTCGCGGGTTACGAGATCGAGGACGAGCTCCGCGCCGCACCGTCCGGCAAGGACGGGCCGCTCCGGATCGCCGGGGTGGACGAGGTCGGGCGCGGCGCATGGGCGGGCCCCGTCGTGGTGTGCGCCGCCGTCACCGACCTCAGCCCGCCGCCGGCCGTGCCCGGCCGGGGCAAGAAGACCATCGCGCTGACCGACTCGAAACTGCTCACCGAGGCGCACCGCGAGTCGTTCGCCGACCTGCTGCCGGGCTGGCTCGCGGGGCACGCGATCGGCGCGTCGCCTCCCGAGGAGATCGACGAGGTCGGCATGACGGAGGCGCTGCGGCGCGCCGCCGTCCGCGCGCTGGAGGCGCTGCCCGAACGGCCCGACATCGTCCTCCTCGACGGCAAGCACGACTTCCTGGGCCGCCCCTGGCGCGTCCGGTGCGAGGTCAAGGCCGACCAAAGATCGGTCACGGTCGCGGCAGCGTCCGTCCTGGCGAAGGTCCACCGTGACCGGCTGATGGCGGAGCTGGACGGCGAGTTCCCCGGTTACGGGTTCGCGGACAGCGCGGGCTACCCGTCGCCCGTCCACCAGAAGGCGCTGGAGGAGCACGGCCCCACACCGCACCACCGGATGTCATGGTCGTACCTGGACGACCTCCCCCGCTGGCGGCACCTGAAGAAGCACCGTGACCCGCTCGCAGGGGAAGGCCAGCTCAGCCTTCTGTGACGCCCGTACCGACCCCTGCACGGGCACCGTCCAGGAGTCATCCCCGTCCGGCCGGGTAAGCGCCATCCACGGGAGGTACATGCCATGGATGCCGTTGTGAAGAACCTGCTGCGCGAGTCCGGCCAGACGTTCGCCGAAGAGGCGGGCATCACGCTGAAGGACCAGCCGGCCGCGCTGTTCAAGCTGCTCGTCCTGGCCAACCTGCTGAGCGCGCGCATCTCGTCCGAGATCGCGGTGTCCGCCGCCCGCGAATTGTTCGAGGCCGGCGGCGGAACCGCCCGCGGGATGGCCCGGATGTCGTGGCAGGAGCGGGTGGACGCGCTCGGACGCGGCCACTACGTCCGCTACGACGAGAGCACCGCGTCCCGCCTCGGCGACACCGCCGACCTCGTCCAGGACAAGTACAAGGGCGACCTGAGGCGCCTCGCCATCGCGGCCGAGCGCGACCCGAAGAAGGCCGCCGACCTGCTCCAGGAGTTCCCCGGCGTCGGCCCCACCGGCGTGGACATCTTCTGCCGCGAGGCCCAGGCCATCTGGCCGTGGCTGCGCCCCCACATCGACGACCAGGTGAAGAAGGGCGCCGAACGGATCGGGCTGCCCACCGACCCCGGCGAGCTCGCCGAGAAGGTCACCGACAAGGATCTGGCCCGCTTCACCGCCGCCCTGGTGCGGGTGGCCCACGACAAGAAGCTCGCGGACCACCTCAAGGCCGCGTGAGCGCCGGTCAGAGGCGCACGATGACCTCGTCCACCGGCTTGCGGGTGATGTCGGGCACCATCGCGTCGTCCGCCGGGTAGCCGACGGGGATCACGACGTACGCGCGCTCCTCCTGCGGACGCTCGCACACCTCGTTCAAGAAGCGCATGGGGCTCGGCGTATGCGTGAGGGTCGCCAACCCGGCCTGGTGCAGCCCGGCCAAAAGCAACCCCACCGCGATGCCAACGGACTCCTTGACGTAGTAAGGACGAGGCGTGTCCGGCCCCTTGTGCACTTCGAAGACGACGATGACCGCCGGCGCGTCCTCCAGGAACGGTTTGCGCCAGTCGGTGCCCAGCGGCGCCAGCGCGTCCAGCCACTCCTGGGACGCGCGCCGCTCGTAGAACTCGCGCTCCTCCCGCTCCGCCGCCTCCCGGAGCCGCTTCTTGCGCTCGGCGTCGGTGATGACGACGAACCGCCACGGCTGCAGGTTCGCGCCGCTCGGCGCCGTCGCCGCGGCACGGATCGCGTGCTCGACGACGTCCGGCGGCACCGGGCGCGAGGAGAAGTCCCGCACCGTGCGGCGCAGCGCCATCGTGTCGGCGAACGCCTCGGCGCGCCGCGCCGCCTCCACCGCCGGAACGTCGAAACGGGGCGCGGGAACGACCGGATAGGGCTGAGTGCTCATGTGATCGTTCCTACCGCCGCCGGCGGGCCCGGCACAATCGGCAGCATCAGCCAACGTTCCGGACCCGTTCCGACCACATGCGCCCCCGCGGCGGGCGGACTCAGTCCTTGCCGCGGGAGGCGACCCACTCCAGGTTCCAGGCGTAGGCCTGGTCGACGGCCATCTTCCCCCAGCGCGGGCGGCCGGGCGGCGGCAGGATGAAGCGTCCCTCGCGGCGGACGACCAGCTCGCCGTTCACGTTCTCGATGAGCGCCAGGACGGCGTCGCGGGAGGCGTCCACGCAGTCGTCCATCCGCATGTCGATCGGCGGCGCGCCCACCGGGAACAGCGTGGCGATCGCGTCCAGGCCGCGGAAGTCGTCGGCGCCGTCGTAGATCTCGGCGAACACCAGGATGCGCTTGAAGTCCTTGGTGTGGTCGAGGTTGATGTGGAGGTTCTCGCCCGACTCGATGGCGCCGGTGCGGTCGTCCTTGTCGAGCTTGATGAACGGCGCGCGCTCCAGGGCGCCCATGTCGCCGATCGCGTGGATGATGCCCTTGCGGCCGTCCTGCAGCTCCCAGAGGCAGCACAGGTCGAGGTCGAGGTCGACGCCGCGGCGGCGCTTGCCGAGGCGCCCCTTGGCGACGCCCTCACGGGCGGTCCAGTTGAGGTTGACGCGCATGTGGCCGCCGGTCGCACCGTGCTTGGTGAGCGACACCGACGGCGCGTTCTTCGTCAGGGAGATCTTGCCGCCCTGCTGCTGCGGCGCCGCCCCGGCGGGCGGGGGCGGAGGCGCGTACTGGCCGGGCGGAGGCGGCGCGTACTGGCCCCCCGGAGGAGGCGGGGGCGCGTACTGGCCCGGGGCGGGCGGAGGCGGAGGCGGCGCGTACTGCCCGGGAGGCGGGGGTGGCGCGTACTGGCCGGGAGGGGGCGGCGGCGTGTACTGGCCGCCGGGCGGAGGCGGGACGTACTGGCCGCCGGGCGGAGGCGGCGGCGGCGCGTACTGCGGCTGCGCCGGCGCCTGCGGCTGCGCGGGCTGGGGCGGGGCCGGCGGCGGGGGCGCCGCCTGGCCGGGGTCGTCGACCGAGATGCCGTAGTCGGTGGCCAGGCCGGCGAGGCCCGAGTCGTAGCCCTGGCCGACCGCGCGGAACTTCCACGCGCCCTGCCGCCGGTACAGCTCGCCGAGGACGAACGCCGTCTCCGACGTCGCGCCCTGGCTGTCGAACCGGGCGACCTCCGCGCCGCCCGCCGCGTCCACGATGCGCACGTACAGGCCCTGGAACTGGCCGAACGTCCCGCCGTCGGAGGACGCCGCGATGACGATCTTGTCGATGGCGGGCTCGACCCGGTTCAGGTCGACCGACAGGACGTCCAGCACCGTCGGCCCCTGCTGCTTGCCGTCGTGCCGGACGGCGCCGGAGCCGTGCGCCGGCTGGTTGTAGAACACGAAGTCGTCGTCCGAGCGCACGCGGCCGCTCTCGGTCACCAGGAGCGCCGACGCGTCCGCGTCCGGCACGCCGGGACCGGCCTGCCAGCCCAGCTCGACCCGCACCGAGGGGACGGGCACCGCGGTGTTGGCACCCTTCTGCATCGACATGAACGCTCCTCATCATCGGCCGACGGTGACCAACCTATGGCGTGCCGCATCAGCCCCGCGACCTGCCCTGAGAGGAGGACGCACGGCGGGCGCCCAGGGTTCCGCCGCCGCGCCGCGCGTCACGGGACGCGCGCGGTCCACTCGGAGGTGCTGAACTTGTCGGTGACGTACTTGCGGGCGAGCCGCATCTCGTCCTCGCCGACCCGGTCGGGGGTCAGCCCGTACCGTCCCCGGAAGTGCGCGATCATGCGGTCGATGATCTCCTCGCGGGGCAGCCCGGTCTGCCGCCGCAGCGGGTCCACCCGCTTCACCGCGCTGGCGATGCCCTTGTCGGACACCTTCTCCCGGCCGATCCGCAGCACCTTCAGCATCTTCTCGGCGTCGATGTCGTAGGCCATCGTCACGTGGTGCAGCACCGCGCCGGACACGAGCCGCTTCTGCGCCGCGCCGGCGATCTTGCCGTTGTCGGACGTGATGTCGTTCAGCGGCTGGTACCAGGCCCTGATGCCGACTTCGCCGAGCGCGCCCAGCACCCAGTCGTCCAGGAACGCGTAGCTCTCCGCGAACGACATGCCCGCGACCAGCGTCTCCGGCGCGTACAGCGAGTACGTGATGGTGTTGCCGGGCTCGATGAACATCGCGCCGCCGCCGCTGATGCGGCGCACCACGTCCACCCCGTGCTCCCGCGCCGCCTCCGCGTCGACCTCGTTGCGCAGCGACTGGAAGCTCCCGATGACCACGGCGGGCGACGCCCACTCCCACACCCGCAGCGTCGGCGGGCGGCGGCCCGCGCCGACCTCCTCGGCGAGCACCTGGTCGATCGCCATGTGCAGGGCGGGCTCCTGCGGCGGTTCGTGGATCAGCCGCCAGTCGTGGTCGCGCCAGTCGGACGCCCGCGCCACCGCGCGCCGCACCGCGATGCCCACGGCCTCGGCGGTGAGGCCGAGCATCACCGTGTCGCGCGGAAGCCCCGCCTGGACGCGGACGCCGATCGCCCTGGCGTCCAGCCCGGCGGGCAGCCCGTCCAGGACGGCGTTGATCGCGTCCAGGGCCTCGTCCGGTTCGAGGAAGAAATCGCCGCTGATCCTGGGGGCGCGCAGGAGCCCGTCAACGACGTCGACATCGGCGACCACGAGCTTGCCGCCGGGAACCTTGTACTCACCGTGCATCACATACAGGAGAACCCAGTGCACTGGTGCCCAATTCCACAGGTTCAACCGCGCGGCGCGTAGGGCATCGTTAAGGGACGGTTTGCGGGAGGGGACGGTTCCGGTGAGCAATCTCGATGTCCGGCCTAAGCCGGTGCAGACGGGCGGGCGCGACGAGGTGACGGCGCGGCCCGTGCACGAGCTGCTGCCGCCGAGGCGGGTTCCGCTGGGCGAGAGCACGGTCGTCCGCAGGCTGCTGCCCAGCCTGGGACGGCGCATGGTGGGCGCGTGGTGCTTCGTCGACCACTACGGGCCGGACGACATCACCGACGAGCCCGGCATGCAGGTGCCGCCGCATCCGCACATCGGGCTGCAGACGGTGAGCTGGCTCCACGGCGGTGAGGTGCTGCACCGCGACAGCCTCGGCAGCCTGCAGACGATCCGTCCGAAGCAGCTCGGGCTGATGACCGCCGGCCGGGCCATCGCGCACTCGGAGGAGTCCCCGCGCGCGCACTCGCCGATCCTGCACGGCGCGCAGCTGTGGGTCGCGCTACCGGACGGGCACCGGCACACCGACCCCAAGTGGGAGTTCCACGCCGACCTCCCGGTGGTGACCGCGCCTGGCTTCACCGCCAAGGTCCTGCTGGGCGAACTCGACGGAGCCGCCTCCCCCGGAACGACGTTCACCCCCATCATGGGCGCGGACATCACCCTGGACGACGGCGCCGACGTGCGCGTCCCGGTCGATCCGGACTTCGAGTACGCGGCGCTCACCATGTCCGGCCGCCTAGAGGTCGACAGCGAGCGCCTGGAGCCCGGCTCCATGCTCTACCTCGGCTGCGGGCGCCGCGAGCTGCGGGTCCGCGCCGACGAACCGGGCTCCTTCCTCCTGCTCGGCGGCGAGCCGTTCGAGGAGAAGCTCGTGATGTGGTGGAACTTCGTCGCGCGGGCCGGCGAGGAGATCGCCCAGGCGCGGGAGGACTGGATGACCGGCGACCGGTTCGGCACGGTCGAGGGCTACCACGGCGACCGGCTGCCGGCCCCCGAGATGCCCCCGACCCGCCTGAAGCCGCGCGGCCGCACCCGCTGAGCGGCCCCGCGGCACTGCGGCTGGGGCCCGGGCTCTACCCGAACTCGGGCTCGTGGCGGACGGGGAAGTTGACCGAGTTCGCGATGAAGCACAGCTCGTTGGCGCGCTCGTGCAGCTCGGCGGCCCGTCCGGCCTGCGCGGGGTCGGCCAGGGTCGTCCGGGGGCGCAGGACGACCTCGGCGAACCGTCCGCCGCCGTCCGGCGTCTCGGTCATGGTGCCGCGCGCCCGGTCCTCGTAGCCGGTCACCACGATCTTCTCCACGGCGCACAGGTGGAGGAACCACAGCATGTGGCACTGCGAGAGGGAGGCGACGAGCATCTCCTCCGGGTTCCACCGCGACGGGTCCCCGCGGAAGGCGGGGTCGGCGCTGCCCGCGATCGGCGGCTTGCCCGCCGCCGCGACCTCGTGCGCCCGCTCGTAGGCGCGGTACGAACTCGTCCCCGACCCGGTGTCGCCCGTCCACGTCACCGACACTTCGTACTCGTGGCTCTTCATCCCGGCCTCCCGCTCGATCGCATCCCGCGCCCTGCCACGTGATCGTCTCACCTGCGGCGTTCGCGATATCTCCCGGCATGCCGTCATACTCTCCGGCAAACCGGGCCCATCCCCGTGTCTAAGGAGTCGACGGCATGCGCTCTCGGCCGTTCTACGACGTCGTGGCAGCCCTCGCGCGGCTCGGCGTCGGCATCGTGTTCATGGCGCACGGCTGGCAGAAGATCGAAGCGGGCATCACCGCGACCGGCCGCACGTTCGACGGCCTCGGCGTGCCGCTGCCCACCGCCGCCGCCGTCTACTCCGCGTTCGTCGAGCTCCTCGGCGGGGCCGCGCTGATCGTCGGGCTCGGCCTCCCGGTCACCGGCGCCCTGCTGTTCCTCGACATGGCGGGCGCGTTCGTCTTCGTCCACGCCGACCAGGGCCTGTTCATGGTGGACGAGGGAGCCGCCCGGAACGGCTACGAACTCGTCCTCGCCCTCGGCATGGCGAGCCTGGTGTTCGCCGCGGGCGGCGGCGGCCGCCTCACCCTCGACCAGTGGGTGATCGGCAAGCGCCTGCGGGGCGCCGCGGCCGACGACGACGAGGACGACGCGGCGAGCTTCGTGGAATCGCTCCGCCAGGCCGAGCTGAAGCCCCCGAAGAAGCCCCGCCGCACCCCGAAGCCCCGCGCCTCCGACCCGCCCGCCGCGACCGAGCCGTCCGCGACCGAGCCCCCGGCGGCCCAGAACAAGCCGGCCGACGACCCGGGCGACGACGTCCTGGTGGCGGGCCGCCGCAAGGCGTCCCACCGCCGCCGCGCCTCGACGACCCAGCCGATCAAGCCCCCGGCGGGCGACGACAAGACGTCCCCCTGACACGGACGCGATCAACGTCGCCCGGCGGGCCGGAGCCCGTCGAACAGGACGGCCGGGATCCGCTCGCGCGGTCCTCGGGCACCCGATCCGTGGCCCAGGCGACGACCGCGACGAGCGAGAACGCCCTATGACACGCGCAGAGCCCGACCACGCACAGACCAGAGCGGGGTACCGGGCATCCCCGGTACCCCGCTCCGACTACGCGTCATTCAGCCGATATCGGCCCTGATCAGCTGCAGCCGCTGGTGGAGCCGCAGCCTTCGCAGACGTAGCAGCTGCCGGCCGGGCGCATCTTCGTGCCGCAGGTGAGGCAGAGCGGCGCGTCGGCAGTGCGGCCCTGGCGGCTCTCGATCGCCTCCACCGACGAGTGCGCCTCGGCGGCCGGGGCCGGCACCGCCGGACGGGTGATCGCGGCGGACTGGGCGAGCGACTCGTGGTCGACCTCGTCCTCGGCGTGCAGGGCCGCCGGGTCCTCGCCGTTGGCCTGCATCGCGCGCTCCTCGGCGGTGAAGATGCCGAGGCCCGCGCGCTCCTCGTACGGGAGGTGGTCCAGCGCCAGGCGGCGGAAGATGTAGTCCATCACCGAGGTCGCCATGCGGATGTCGGGGTCGTCGGTCATCCCGGCGGGCTCGAACCGCATGTTGGTGAACTTCTCCACCCACGTCTCCAGCGGGACGCCGTACTGCAGGCTGATGGAGATCGCCATGGAGAAGGCGTCCATCACGCCGGCGAGCGTGGAGCCCTGCTTGCCGAGCTTGAGGAAGACCTCGCCGACACCGTCGTCCGGGTAGGACGAGGCGGTCATGTAGCCCTCGGCGCCCGCGACGGAGAACCGGGTGACGGTCGCGGGGCGCTGCTTCGGCAGCCGCCGCCGGACCGGGCGCGGCGCCAGCGCCTCGGCCGGCTCCGCCTTGTCCTTGTCCTTCTTGCCGGCGGCCGACAGCGGCTGGCCGACCTTGCAGTTGTCGCGGTAGATCGCGAGGGCCTTCAGGCCGAGCCGCCAGCCCTCGAAGTACACCTTCTCGATGTCCTCGATGGTGGCCTGCTCCGGCATGTTGACCGTCTTGGAGATCGCGCCGGACAGGAACGGCTGGACGGCCGCCATCATCCGGACGTGCCCCATCGGGCTGATCGCCCGCTCGCCCATCGCGCAGTCGAACACCTCGTAGTGCTCGGGGCGCAGGCCGGGCGCGTCCACCACGTGGCCGTGCTCGGCGATGTACTCGACGATCGCCTCGATCTGCTCCTGCTGGTAGCCGAGCTGCTCCAGGGCGCGCGGCACCGTGTGGTTGACGATCTGCATGGACCCGCCGCCGACGAGCTTCTTGAACTTCATCAGCGCGAGGTCGGGCTCGATGCCGGTGGTGTCGCAGTCCATCATCAGGCCGATCGTGCCGGTCGGCGCGAGGAGGCTGGCCTGGGCGTTGCGGTAGCCGTGCTTCTCGCCGGCCTTGAGGCAGTCCGCCCACTGCTTGGCGGCTGCGGCGTGGATGGTCTTGTCCATCTCGTCCAGCGTGCGGATGCCGTCGTTGGCGGCGGCGTGCTTGCGCATGACGCGCTTGTGCGCCTCGGCGTTGCGCGCGTAGCCGGCGTACGGGCCGACGACGCCGGCGATCTCGGCGGACCGGCGGTAGGCGACGCCCGTCATCAGCGACGTGATCGCCGCGGCGAGGGACCGGCCGCCCTCGGAGTCGTAGGCGTGCCCGGTCGCCATCAGCAGCGCGCCGAGGTTGGCGTAGCCGATGCCGAGCTGCCGGTAGTCGCGGGTCGTCTCGGCGATCTTCTCGGTCGGGAAGTCGGCGAACGTGATGGAGATGTCCATCGCCGTGATGATCAGCTCGGTGAGCTTCACGAACTTCGCGACGTCGAACGTGCCCGCGTCGGTGAGGAACTTCAGCAGGTTGATGCTGGCGAGGTTGCAGGACGAGTTGTCCAGGCTCATGTACTCCGAGCACGGGTTGGACGCGGTGATGCGGCCCGTCTCGGGGTTGGTGTGCCAGTCGTTGATCGTGTCGTCGTACTGGATGCCGGGGTCGGCGCACTCCCACGCCGCCTTCGCCATCAGCCGGAACAGCTCCTTGGCCTTGACGGTCGAGACGACCTCGCCGGTCATCCGGGCGCGCAGCCCGAACTCGCCGCCGGACTCGACGGCCTGCATGAACTCGTCGGAGACCCGGACGGAGTTGTTGGCGTTCTGGTACTGGACGGAGCCGATGTCCTTGCCGCCGAGGTCCATGTCGAACCCGGCGTCCCGCAGCGCGCGGATCTTGTCCTCCTCGCGCGCCTTGGTCTCGATGAACTCCTCGATGTCGGGGTGGTCGACGTCCAGCACGACCATCTTCGCGGCGCGGCGGGTCGCGCCCCCGGACTTGATCGTCCCGGCGGAGGCGTCGGCGCCGCGCATGAAGGAGACGGGGCCGCTGGCGGTACCGCCGGAGGAGAGCAGCTCCTTGCTGGAGCGGATGCGGGACAGGTTCAGGCCGGCGCCGGAGCCGCCCTTGAAGATGACGCCCTCTTCCTTGTACCAGTCGAGGATGGACTCCATCGTGTCGTCCACCGACAGGATGAAGCACGCGCTCACCTGCTGCGGCGACTTGGTGCCCACGTTGAACCAGACCGGCGAGTTGAAGCTGAAGAGCTGGTGGACCAGCGCGTACTTCAGCTCGTGGTCGAAGATCTCGGCGTCCTCCTCGGAGGCGAAGTAGCCCTCCCGCAGGCCGGTCTCCACATAGCCGCGGACGACCCGGTCGACGAGCTGCTTCAGGCTCCATTCCCGCTGCGGGGTGCCGACCGCGCCGCGGAAGTACTTGGACGTGACGATGTTGACCGCGTTCAGCGACCAGAAGTCGGGGAACTCGACGCCGCGCTGCTCGAAGTTCACCGAGCCGTCGCGCCAGTTGGTCATGACGACGTCACGACGCTCCCAGCGCATCTCGTCGTACGGGTGCACGCCGGGCGTGGTGAAGATGCGCTCGACCTTCAGCCCTTTGCGGCCCCCCTTGCCGCGCCGTGCCGCCGAGCCGCTCACCGTCTCCGTCATGACCTTCCCCCTTCTCGGGCCCTCCCGCCGGACCCTGTTCAGGAACAACCCCGCCACCGCACGGACCATGCCCGCGCGGAGGCGCTTTCACTGTGCTTTGTGGATGCCGTGACCGCCCCTACCGGGGCGGGCCGGGCTCCCCCGAGGAACCGGCCTTCCGCAGTGCTTCGATCTCCTTGGCGAAGTCGTCCAGCGACTCGAAGCTCCGGTAGACCGAGGCGAATCGCAGATACGCGACCTCGTCGAGTTCGCGCAGTGGCCCCAGAATCGCGAGGCCGACCTCGTGCGAGGGGATTTCCGCGGATCCGGACGATCTGATCGCCTCTTCGACCCGCTGCCCCAGCTTCGCGAGCGCATCCTCGTCGACCGGACGGCCCTGGCAGGCCCTGCGCACCCCGGCGATGATCTTTTCTCGGGAGAACGGCTCGGTGACCCCGCTGCGCTTGGCCACCATGACGAGCACATTCTCCTGCGTGGTGAATCGCTTGCCGCATTCCGCGCACGACCGGCGCCGCCGAATGGCGGCCCCGTCATCGGTGGAACGGCTGTCGATCACTTTGGTGTCAGGGTTGCGGCAGAACGGGCAGTGCACGCTCGATACCTCCCTGACGTAAACGAGTTACACCGATGTGATCGCCATATATAGGGAACTACATCGATGTGACTACTAGATGTTGTGGTCAACCGTACGGCTCGACGCAGGGCTTCGCAACCTGATCGGGAGCCTCGCACGTCACATCCGGCGCGTCCGCGCAGGTCACCTCCCGCCTCCCCGATTTCGTCCCGGGCGTGTCGTCACCCAGCGTCCACGGCGATCACAGAACGCCTGGTCGGAGGCCCCGCGGCCCCGGAAACCCCCACCCCGCCGAACGTCCGGGCAGGTAGCCGCCCCACTCCCCCGAGCCCCACCCGCAACACGCCCCCGGCGACCACGAGCCGCCCCCATCGGACCACACCCACCCGCACGCCCCTGGGCGCGGGTGCGAAGGCGCGTCAGCCGGCGGGGAGGCGGATTTCTTGGCCGGGCCGGACGACGGGGTCGCCGCGCAGGCCATTGAGGTCCATGATGCGGTCCACGGTCCGCCGCGGGTCGGCGCCGGGGTCGGCGGCGGACGCGATGCCCCACAGCGTGTCGCCGGGCCCGACGACCACGGTGCGCGGCGGGCCGGACGGGCCGCCGCGGTCGCCTTCGCCGGCGCCGGGGCCGGGGCGGGGGCCGGGGGGGGGCCCGC
>NZ_JBFARO010000137.1:0-20852 GCF_040677125.1 Actinomadura sp. NPDC049382 | reverse complement strand
CCACCGGTTCCGCGAGGACGTCGCGCTCATGTCGAGCCTCGGCCTCACCGCGTACCGGTTCTCGATCTCCTGGCCCCGGGTGCAGCCGACCGGGGAGCGGGGCTCCCACACCACCCGGTTGCGGTCGCGGACCGGCCCGGGCAGCGCCGTCAGGAAGCGCGACCGGTCCACCGGCGCGATCCCGTCCACCACCCACGGGACGAACAGCTCGGCGCCCGCCGCGCAGCGCAGGGCGGCCTCGTCGGCCAGCGCCCGCCACTGCCCGGACTCCAGCACCGACTCCGCCAGCGGCAGCACGGTCGCCTCCTCGTGCCGCAGATGCGCCTCCAGCGCGTCCCGCAGCGTCCGCACCGCCGCCACCGCGCCGCCGCCGCCACCGCTCGTGCCGGTGGCCAGTGCCGTGTCGACGGCGGCGATCAGCGGTCCGAGCCGGGCGCGCTCGGCGCGGATCTCCGCCAGCACCGCCAGCTCCGCCGGACGTCCGGCCACGGCGCGCTCCACGCGCGGCCACAGCGTCCGGTCCTCCAGATCGTGGTGCATGCGCAGCTGCTGGGCGAGGTTGTCCCAGCCCGCCCGCACATGCGCGGCCCCGCCCTTGCCCGCCGCCACCGCAGCCGCGAGCCGGTCCAGGTCCCGGCGGAAGGCGGTGTGCGCTGCGGACAGGAGGGTGCGGCACGTGGTGTCGCGCGTCGCGACCGCGAAAACTCCCATGCATATAAGAAGGTGTGGCGCCCGCGGACGTGACATCCCCGGGCGCCGAAGAGACGCACCTCACAGCCCCCGAAGCGCCCCCTCGGGGTGTCCGGAGGCGGGGCGGGGCGGGGCGGTCGTGGTCAGCGCGGCCCGGCCGCGGCCAGGACCTCCAGGTAGTGCGGGTTGGTCATCACGCCGAGCACGTTGCCGAACGGGTCGATGACCGACGCGGTCACGAACCCCGTGCCCGCGCCCCGCTCGGTGATCTTCTCGTGCTCGCGGGCGCCCATCGCCAGCAGCCGCTCCACGGCGGCCTCCAGGTCGTCCACGTGCCAGTACATGATCGCCCCTCCGGGCCCGGCCGCCGCGGGGCCGCCGGGCCGGAACCGGGCGTCGATCAGGCCCAGCTCGTGCTGGTAGTCCCCCACCCGGAACTCGTAGTAGCCGGCGCGGCCGCCGGGCCCGGGGACGCTGAAGTAGGGCTGGACGCCCAGCAGCTCGGCGTACCAGTCCTTGGCGGCCTCCAGGTCGTCGGCCCACAGGCTGATGGTGGCGAATCCGCGCAGCATGTCGCTCCTCCGTCCGAGACCTGGAACCTCCCGGCCTCGGTACCGACGCTAAACCCCCATTAGGTCATTGAACGTCCGCAAAGGACGGCAGGATGAGGAGCATGCGCGATCCCTCCGGGCGGCTGCTGCGGCTGCTGTCCCTGCTGCAGACGCCCCGCGAATGGCCCGGCTCCGAGCTCGCCGAACGGCTCGGCGTCACGCCCCGCACCATCCGCCGCGACGTCGACCGGCTCCGCGAACTCGGCTACCCCGTGCGGGCCGCGCGCGGCGCCGCCGGCGGGTACCGGCTCACCGCCGGCGCCGCCATGCCGCCGCTGCTGCTGGACGACGACGAGGCCACCGCCGTGGCGATCGCCCTGCGCACCGCCGCCGGCGGCGCCGTCGCCGGCATCGAGGACACCTCGCTGCGCGCGCTGGCCAAACTCGAGCAGGTCCTCCCGCACCGGCTGCGGCCCCGCGTCGCCGCGCTCACCGCGGCCGCCGTGGCCCTGCCGCCGCAGGACGGCGGCCCGCCGCCCGCCGACCCCGCCGTGCTGGCCCTGCTCGCCGCCGCCTGCGCCGCCCGCGAGCACGTCCGCTTCACCTACACCGCCGCCGGCGGCGAGGCCACCCGCCGGCTGGCGCAGCCGCACCGCCTGGTCGCCGCCGGCCGCCGCTGGTACCTGCTCGCCCACGACGAGGACCGCGGCGCCTGGCGCACCGCGTCGCGCTGCTGCCCGTGGACTACACCCTGCTCGACCCGCCCGAGCTGGCCGGGGAGCTGGCCGCCGTCGCCGCCCGCGTCGCGCACGCCGTGCGGGACTTCGGGCGCTAGCCGAGGGAGGTGTCGCCGAGCGACTCCAGCAGCGCGCGCAGCGCCCCGGCCAGCCGCGCCCGCTCGGCGGGGTCCAGCGCGGCCAGCAGCCGGTCCTCGTTGGCGGCGTGCTCGGCCACCAGCTCCTCCACGGTCTCCAGGCCGCGCGGCGTCAGCCGGATCCGCACCGACCGGCGGTCGCCGGTGTCGCGGACCCGCTCGACCAGGCCCTTGGCCTCCATCCGGTCGATCCGGTTGGTGATCGCTCCCGACGTCACCATCGCCGCGGTGAGCAGCTCCCCCGCCGTCAGCTCGTAGGGGGCGCCGTGCCGGCGCAGCGTCGCCAGGACGTCGAACTCCCAGCTCTCCAGTCCCCGCTCGGCGAAGAACCGCTTCAGCTCCCGGCCCAGCAGCAGCTGCGCCCGGGAGATCCGCCCGATGACGCCCATCGGGGACACGTCCACGTCGGGCCGCTCGCGCCCCCACTGCGCCAGGATCGCGTCCACCGCGTCCGCCACGGCCCCTCCCCGCATTCTCTCAACATTGAGATTATCAATGATGGAACATCCGCGCGCGGGTGGCCACAACCGGCACGCGCCCTCGACGGCCCCGGGCCGCGCCTGGGATAAACGAGACCGACCACCGCCAACCAGGTAATGGTGTAATCATGGAGAGCCTGTACGAGCACGCCGGCGGCGAGGAGGGCCTGCGCCGGTTCATCGGCCTGTTCTACGCCTCCCTCCTGGCCGACGACCTGCTCCAGCCGCTGTTCGGCGAGGGCCGCGCGTCCCACGTCGACCACCTCACAGCTTTCACCGCCGAGACCTTCGGCGGCCCCGACGCCTTCACCCGCGAGATGGGCGGCTTCGCGCACCTCATCGACGTCCACCGCCACCTGAAGATCACCGAGGACCAGCGCGTCCGGTTCGTCGAGCTGTACATGGCCGCCGCCGACGCCGCCGGGCTCCCCGCCGACGCCCCGTTCCGCCGGGCCCTGCGCGAGCACGTGGAGTTCGGCTCCGAGGTCGCCAGGCAGAACTCCAACGCCGAGACCGACGACGAACTGCACCCCCTGCGCGAGGTCCCCCACTGGGACTGGCCCGACCCCTGACCTCGCCTCTCAAGCGCCGCCGCGCACGCCGCGGTCGATGGCGTCGGCGTGCTCGGCGAGCCAGTCGATCTCCCGGTGCAGCCAGGACCCGGGCGCGGTGACGCGTCCGGCGCGCTCGTGCATGTCGCGTTCGGCCTCGACCCGGGCCACGATGCGCTGCCCGAAGCCGCGGCGGTCGACGTTGTCGAAGCCGTAGGCGTCGAGGAAGGTGCGCAGCAGCGACAGCTGATGCGCCAGCGGGGCGGCGATCTCCGCGCCGAGCAGCCACAGCCAGGCGGCGTAGGCGAGGTCGCGCACGCGCGGGCCGGGGGCGGCCTGGTCGAAGTCGAAGGCCAGGGCGGGCAGGCCCCCGGCGAAGGTGACGTTCAGCGGCGAGAAGTCGTTGTGGCACACCGTCTCCCGGCCGTGATCGTCGTCCTCCACCCTGCACCTGCCCCTCATCGCAAGCCGGAGCCGGGCGCGCGCGTGAGGCGGGCGGCCAGGTCCCTGGCCTGCTCGGGACGCGGGTTGGCGCCGGTCAGCACCGTCGCCATGCGATCGCCGGGGACCGCGCCCTCGGCGATCGCCGCCAGGCCCGCCGCCCCCGCCGGCTCCAGCACGATCCCGAGCGTGCGCGCCGCCAACTCCATCGCGGCGGAGATCGCCGCGTCGCTCACCAGCACGATCTCGTCCACCAGGGCGCGGGCCCGCCGCACCGAGGACTCCAGCGGGGTCCGCACCGCGATGCCGTCGGCGAAGGTGCGGGCCCTTCCGACCGACACCGCGCGGCCGGCGCGCAGGCTCTCCAGCATCGAGGGGGCGCCCTCGGCGTTGACCCCCACGATCCGGGTGCCGGGCGCGTGCTCCCTCATCCAGCGCGCCACACCGTTGATCAGCGCGCCGTCGCCGACCGGGAGGACGACGGCGTCCCAGCCCGCCCCGCCAGAGCCGCAGGTCAGTTCGAGCCCGATCGTCCCGGCGCCCTCGGCGATCGCCGCCTGGAACCCGTCCCGCAGGTGGACGCGGCCGGGACGGCGGCCGGCATGGGCGGCGGCCCGCCGCGCCGACGCGCCGTCGGGCCCGGCCGCGACGACCCGGGCGCCGAAGGTCTCCATCCGCTCCCGCTTGGCGGGGTTGACGGTCTCGGGCACGAACACCTCGACCGGCATCCCCCGGGCCCGCCCCGCGTAGGCGACGGCCTGCCCGAAGTTGCCCGAGCTGGCGCACACCACCGGCGTGCCGGGGACGAGCGTGCTCAGCACCAGGTCGGCGCCGCGGCCCTTGAAGCTGCGCACCGGGTTGGCCGTCTCCAGCTTCACCGTCACCGCGCGGCCGCCCAGCGCCCGGCACAGCTGCTCGTCGAGGTACTGCGGGGTGTTCAGGAACACCGGATCGATCACGTCCATGGCCTGCTCGATCCGCGCCACGTCCAGGTCCACGCCTGCCGCCCTTCACTCAGAGGCTGTGGGAGACTGGGGCGTTCGTCAGGCGGATGCGAAGACTGGAGCGGTCGGTGGGGGGTGTGCTGCGGGTCTCGCGGCCCAACGCGCGGTTCCAGCAGTGGGAGGCACTGCTGCGGAACCGGACAAAGCGGCAGCGGGCGGGAGAGTTCCTCGTCCAGGGCGTCCGGCCGATCACCCTGGCGGTGGAGCGCGGCTGGCCGGTGCGGGCGCTGATCTACGACGCCGAGCGGCCGCTGTCGCGGTGGGCCGAGGAGATGCTGGAGCGGGCCGGCGCCGAGCGGGTGGCGATGGCGCCCGCGCTGCTGCGGGAACTGAGCGGCAAGGAGCAGGACGTCCCCGAGCTGGTGGCGGTGGTGGCGCTGCCCGACGACGACCTGTCGCGGATCGCGGTGGGGCCCACGTTCCTCGGCGCTGTGTTCGACCGGCCGACCGGGCCCGGCAACATCGGCACGATGGTGCGGTCGCTGGACGCGTTCGGCGGCGCCGGGCTGATCGTCACCGGGCACGCCGCCGACCCCTACGACCCCAAGGCCGTGCGCGCCTCCACCGGGTCGCTGCTGGCGGTGCCGGTGGTCCGCACCCGCTCCCACCGCGAGGTCCTGGACTGGGTGGCGCGGGAACGGGCGGCCGGACGCCCCCTCACCGTGGTCGGCACCGACGAGAACGGCACCGCCGACATCGCCGAGGTCGACCTGACGGGCCCGGTGCTGCTGGTGATCGGCAACGAGACCGCCGGGCTCAGCGCGGGCTGGCGGGAGGGCTGCGACACGATGGCGCGGATCCCGATCGGCGGCGCGGCCAGCTCCCTCAACGCCGCCGGCGCCGCCACGGTCGCCCTGTACGAGGCCGTCCGCCAGCGCGGCCGCCAGCCCTAGCCTTCACCCCGGCTCTGGCTTTCACGCCGGCGGGGCCTGGTCGTCGCCGGCCGCCGGCGCGTCGGCGGGCCCTTCCTGATCGTCGGTGTCGCCGCGGACCGGTCCGGCCGCGGCCTCCGCGCGGACGGCGCGTTCACGTTGCGCCGCGGCGTCGGCGCGGGCGGCCGCCAGGTCGGTTTCGAGCCGGTCGCGCAGGGCCTGGCAGGAGGCGAGGGCCCGCTGCGCGGCGGCCTGTCCGGTGGCGGCCTCCTCGGCGGCGGCCCGCAGGTCCCGCTGCCGGGCCTCCAGCGCTTCGGCGCGGGCGGCGGCCTCGCGCCCGTGCCGCATCGCGTCGTCGCGCGCCTGCTCGGCGGCCTCGGCCCTGGTCTGCTGGTTGCGCGCCTCGCCCTGGGCGGCCGCCAGCGCCTCCCGCGCCGCTGCCAGGGCCGCGGTGGTGTGCGCCAGTTCGGTTTGGAGGGTCTGCGTCCGCTCGGTCTGGGCGCGAGCGGCGGCCTCGATGCGGGCGCGTTCCTGCTCGTGGGTCTCGCGCGCCTCGCGCAACTCGGCGGCCTTGGCGTCGCGGGCGGCCTCGGCGGCGGTTTGCGCTTCGCGGGCCGCGTCGCGGGCCTGCCGGTGCGCGGCGACCATCTCGGCGGTGTCGGCGCGCACCCGCTCCAGGTTGGCGCGGTCGCGGGCCGCGGCCTGCTCGGCGGCCCGCTGGGCTGCGCGGGCGGCCTCGGCGGCGGCGACCGCTTCCTCGCGCGCCTTGTCGGCGGCCAGGGCGCGGACGTCGGCGTCGGCTTCGGCCTGCGCCGCGGCGGTCGCCTCGGCCTCGGCCCGCCGCACCCGCGACAGTGCTCCTTCCTGGGCCGCGGCGAGGAACTCCTGCAGCTCGGCCAGTTGGCCCTGCAGGGCGCCGATGGCAACCGGCACCCGCTGGGCGAGCGCCTCGGCCTGGCGGAGCGGTTCGTCGACCGCGGCGGCGTCGGCCGCGCGCCGGTCCCGGCTGGCCTGGTCGGCGTGGGCCTTGCTGCAGTACTTGGCGGGCCGCCCCCGGCCGCGCACCGGAAGCGGTTCGGTGCAGCCGGCCAGCGCGCACTCCCCCGCCGACGCCGACTCTGAGGTCTCGACCTCCCCCCGGCCGTCCGCTTCTCCTTCTTGGGCGTCACCGGCGGGCGATCCGCCCTCTGCCAGATCCTCCGGAGCGGCCGGTGTCGTCGTGCCCGGTGATGGCTGTGCGGGCGGGGTGCCGTCGGTGCCGTTCGCGCTGCTCGTCTCGCTGCTCACCCGCCCAGCATAACGATCTTTTCGCTGGACGATTCGCGAAATGATTACCGCGACACGCGCAACGCGTAATCAAGACCACGTTGAGACTCCGGCATAATGACGGTTATCCTGGTGTGCATGATCAACAGCGGGCGCGGGCCCGAAGCCGTGGCGATGGCGGGCGCATGACCGCCGAACCGAAGCCGGCCCCGGAGGCGCCTCTGGAGGCGACGATGGTGCTGCCCGCGCAGGCGGGCCCACCCGTCCCCACACCGGTCCCGGAACAGGGAGTGGGGCAGGCCCTGGATCCGATCGGGCAGGCCGTCGCGCTGCTGCCCGCGCTGCCGCCCGACGATCCCGGCGACCGCTACGGCCTGCGGCTGCTGACCGCAGCCTGGCTGCGCGGCCAGCGCAGCGACGCCACCCGCCGCGGCTACTACCGCGACCTGGCCGGCTGGCTGGACTACTGCGCGCGCACCGGACTGGACCCGCGGACGGCACGGCGCGCCGACATCGACGACTGGTCGGCGTCCATGACCGTCACCGTCAACGGCCGGTCCCGACCGCCCAGCGCCGCCACCCACGCACGGCGCCTCGCGGCGGTGTCGTCCTGGTACACCTACCTGCAGTCCAACGACGTCACCGACCGCAACCCGACCCGGCTGGTCAGGCGGCCGAGCAGCGCGCAGATCGCCGCGTCCGCCCGCAAGGCCCCCACCCTCAGCCCCACCGAGACCGCACGGCTACTCGACACCGCGGAGGGCCGCGCCGCCGCACTGGGCACCGAGGCGGCCTGGCGCGACGCGGCCGTGATCGCGCTGCTGTTCTACACCGCGCTACGCGTCTCGGCGATCACCGGCGCCGACCTTGCGGACCTGGACACCGAGGCCGGATACCGGGTGCTGCGATACCGCGCCAAGGGCAAGGGACCCGACGGCCGCGACTACGTCCGCCTGGACGGCGAACTCTGCCGCGTCCTGGACGCCTACCTCGCCGTCCGCGCCGGACGGCACCCGGACGGCGTCCGCCCGCCCGGGCCGCTGCTGGTCACCACC
Source organism: Actinomadura sp. NPDC049382 (assembly GCF_040677125.1). Taxonomy (NCBI): domain Bacteria; kingdom Bacillati; phylum Actinomycetota; class Actinomycetes; order Streptosporangiales; family Thermomonosporaceae; genus Actinomadura; species Actinomadura sp. NPDC049382. Next base: position 13,069 of record NZ_JBFARO010000137.1, on the reverse strand, counting down.
CCGCACCCCTACGACCGGGCCAAGTCCGGCGGCAAGCGCCTCACCCAGCGCGACGTCACCAACATCCTGCGCCGGTCGGCTCGGTCGGCCGGGCTGCCGAACGCGTCCCGGCTCAGCCCGCACAGCGGCCGCCGCACCGTCATCACCACCCTGCTCGGCAACGACGTCCCGCTCGCCAAGGTCCAGGACCTGGCCGGGCACGCCGACCCCCGCACCACCCGCGGCTACGACGACACCAACCACAAGCTCGCCTCCTCCCCCGTCACCGACCTCACCCGCATCCTCGCCGGACACCGCACCCCCAGCACCAAAGATCAGTGAGCGCCCCCTCCGGGCGACGCAGCTCAGTGTCGGTGTTCAGCGAGTCCTCCCGCCGCATCAGGCCGGCAGCGGTTGGTCGTCGGCCGACTGCAACCAAGTCCGGTGGGACGGGGTTTCCAGGGCGTCGCTGGTTGAGAGGAGCGGGGTGACGACCATGGGGCCTTCGGTGGAAGACCCGCACGTGTCAGGTGATGCGTGGGCGGTGATGGAGAAGTTCTACGCGGCTGAGGCGGCGTATGTCGCTGCGGGCGGGTACGGCAGGGCGAGCTACGAGCGGGCTGCCGATTGCCTTGATCCGGAGGTGGTGCTGCATCAGGCTCCGGGCCTGCCGTTCACGGGAACCGGGACGTGGCGGGGCCGAGACGGCATGGAGCGGTTCCTGGCCCGGTTCAGTGAGGTCTGGGAGTCGATGGACTTTCTGGACCAGCAGCACTGGGGCGATGGGGACACCTTGGTCGTGCGCAACCGGGTCCGGTTCCGTGCCCGGGCCACCGGCCGCGAGGTGGAAACGTTGATCTTGCAGCTGATCACGGTCAAGGACGGGCGCATGCTCGAATGTCGTCCCTTCTATTGGGATCCGGCTGCCATCGCCGAAGCCTGTGGCTGGACGGGCCCGCAATGGGAGGGCGAGGATCCGGCGGAGTGATCAGCCGGTCGCGGCGATCCCGGTGGCGTCGGCGGCCTCGAGTTGGCGGACCATGTCGTCCACTCGATCCGCCTTCCCAACATCGTCGTCACTGTGCCGACGGCACCCAGGCGAGGCAACTCATTAACTCCCTGGAGGACGCCCGCCGTGGCGGGCCCCTGGGACCCACATCGCCACGACGCTGGCCGTGACGAGGTGCGGGACGTGGTCGACGCCGCTCCCGACCGGAGGCTGGTCGAGATCGCGGGCAACCACAACGTGCCGATGACACAGCCCGCCGGCCTGGCCGCGATCATCGTCGACCTGGTGCGCCGCCTCCCCCGGCCCGCGAGTTCCTGACACCGGGCAAGCCCCGGCACTGGAAAGGACACAGAAATGCAGCACCACCAGTCGGTTCGGGAGTTCTCGGTCGCGGATGCGAAGGCCGGCCCTACGGCATCGTGACCGGGCCCGATGGCGCGTTGTGGCTCACCTTGGTCCACGGCGGCGAGATCGCCCGCCTGACCGTCGAGGGTGAGCTCAGCCGGTATCCCGCAGGTGCCGCGGAGGGCAGACCGAGCATCATCACCGCGGGTCAGGGCGGGGCGCTGTGGTTCACCCTCAACCAGGCCAACGCCGTCGGTCGTATCGGTCTCGACGGCGAAGTGGCCCTGCACAGGCTGCCCACCGCTGACGCCGCACCCGTGGGCATCACGCACGGCGCCGACGACGCGGTGTGGTTTGTGGAGATCGCCGCGGGGCAGATCGGCAGGCTCGGTGCGGACGGCTCGATCCGGGAGTTCCCGCTCCCCGATCGGGGTGCCAAACCCCACGCCATCACCGCGGCGCCCTCCGGAGAGTGCTGGTTCACCGAGTGGGGTGCGAACCGTGTTGGACGCATCGCCCCCGCCGGTGTGATCACCGAATACGACCTGCCCACCCCGGCATCGGAACCCCACGGCATCACGGTGGGCCCGGACGGCGCCCTGTGGACTGCCCTGGAAACCAGAGCAGTCGCCCGGCTGGCCCCATGACTCGCCCCTTTCGGCCCATCCCGGCCGGGCACCCGGCTCCGGCACGCCCTAGGTGGCCCGGCTAGGGGCCGGGCCACCAGGACACAGGGATCAGGCCGAGGAGCCCGTGCGGGTCCCGGGCGCGGCGGTCACGGTGCTGCGTCGGCGGGTGCTCTGGCCGCCTGCTGCGCCGCGGTCGGCTGCTTGGGTCCGCGGGGCAGCAGCGCCATCAGCGCCAGCAGGACGGCGGCGGCCGGCGCCCCCCAGAACAGGACGTCGGGAATGGCGGCCGTGGTCGCCTCCGGGCCCGGGGCCCGGCCCTGCGTCTCCCGGGCCAGCAGGGTTCCGAAGACCGAGACGCCGAGCGACAGGCCCAGCCCGCGCACGGACACCGCGGCGGAGGTCGTGGCGGCCAGGTCCGCGGCCGAGACGGCGTTCTGCGCGACGACCACAAGGTTCTGCATCAGCAGCCCGAACCCGAAGCCCAGCACCGCGATCTCCACGGCCAGCACGGCGTAGGGGGTGCCGGGGGTGAGGCGGCTCAGCAGCACGAACCCCAGTACCGCGATCGCCGAGCCGGTGAGCAGGTAGGGCTTGTAGCGGCCGCTCGCGCCGATGCGGGCGCCGGCGAGGGAGGAGACCGCCATGAACGTCAGGACGTAGGGGTTGAGTGCCAGGCCCGCCTCGGTGGCTCCCATCCCGTACGCGGCCTGAAGGTAGGTGGGCAGGTAGACGATCGAGCCGCCGAGCAGCGCGCCCAACAGCGCGGTGGCGGGGAGCACGACGCGCAGGACGGGGTCGGCGAACAGCCGCAGCGGCAGCAGCGGGTTGGACGCGCGGCCTTCCCACCACGCGAACAGCACCGCCAGCGCCGCCACCGCGCCGATCAGCGCGAGGATCGTCCCGGACGTCCAGCCGTGGGTGCGGCCGCCCCATTCGGCGACCAGCAGCAGGCTCACCACCGCGCCCGCGATCAGCGCGGCGCCGGGCAGGTCGACTCTGCCGCCGCCGCCCGGTCTGGGCAGCCGCAGGGCGAGCGCGGTGGCCGCCATGGCGAGCAGGCCGAGCGGCAGGTTGACGTAGAAGATCCAGCGCCAGCCCCAGGCGTCGGTGATCGCGCCGCCGGCGAGCGGGCCGCCCACGCTGGCCAGTGCGAAGACGCCGCCGGTGAAGCCCTGGACCCTGCCGCGCAGCCGCCGCGGGTACAGCTCCGACAGCGCGATCGTGGGCAGCACGAACAGCGCTCCGGCGCCGATGCCCTGGAAGGTCCTCGCGGCGATCAGCTGGGGGGTGGTCTGGGCCAGGCCGCACAGCGCGGAGCCCGCGATGAAGGCGGCGACGGCGGTGAGGAACACCGGGTGCCGCCCGAAGCGGTCGCTGACGCGGCCGTAGAGCGCGCCGGTCGCGGTCGAGGCCAGTACGTAGGAGGTGACGATCCAGCCGATGGAGTCCATGCCGCCCAGGTCGGCGGCGATGTCGGGCAGGGCGATGGCCACCACGGTCTGGTCCAGGACCGACAGCAGCATGCCGATCAGCAGGCCGGCCGTGGCGAGCGGCACGTTCCCGCCGCGCTTGTCCGGGGCGGCGGAGGCGGTCTTGTCGGGTTCCGCGGACACCACGGTTCAGCCCCTCGCCCGCGCGAGCGGGTCCGGCAGGCCGAAGTCGGCGCTGAGCAGGTCCTGGTCGAGGACGGCCGCGGCGACGGTGCCGCTCGCCGCCGCGGCGATGACCGCGGCCATCGGCATCGGCACGCTGGCCCGCCGCGCCATGTCACCGGCCGCGTACACGCCGGGGACGCTGGTGCGGGCGAACTCGTCGACCTCCACGCACCCGTCGGCGAAGGACGCGCAGCCCAGGCGTTCGGCGAGGTCGGAGCGCTGGCGCGGCACGCTGACGACGAACACCGCCTCCCGGGCCAGGGACGTGCCGTCGCCGAAGACGATCTGCTCCAGGCGGCCGTCGGTGCCCTCCAGCCGGGCGACGGGTTCGCAGCGCACGGCGACGCCGTGCTTGCGCAGCGTGGCCTGCGCCGCCGGGTCGAGCGGCTCGCCGCCGGTGCACAGGGCGACGTGGCCGGCGAAGCGGCTCAGCTGCAGCGCCAGCCGCACGCGGGCGGGTTGCGCGCCGAGCACGGCGACCTGCTTGCCGGTGCATTCGTAGCCGTGGCAGTAGGGGCAGTGGAACGCCGAACGGCCCCACATCTCCTCGGCGCCGCGCGGGCCGGGGACGTCGTCGGCCAGGCCGGTGGCCAGCAGGAGGCGCCGCGCGGACGCGGTCCCGCCGCCGGACAGCTCCAGGTGGAAGCCGAGCCCGTCGAGCGGGCGGACGTCGGTGACGGTCCCCGTCCCGGTCCGCACGGCCGGGTAGGCGGCCAGTTCCTCGCGGCCGAGGCGGCGCAGCTCCGCGGGGGGCGTGCCGTCCCGGGTGAGGAAGTTGTGCACGTTGTCGGCGGCGGCGTTGCGGCCCTTCCCTCCGTCGATCAGCAGCACGGGCCGGTGGACCCGGCCGAGGGCCAGCGCGGCGGCCGCACCGGCCGGGCCCCCGCCCACGATGGCGACGTCGAACATGTCCTGCCTCCATTGATCGGTCGTCCCTTGACGTGCGGCCGATTCTGCAAGTTAATGTCAACATGAAGTCAAGTGACTCGATGCGGATCGGGGAGCTCGCCGAGCAGTTCGGCCTCGCCGCGCACGTCCTGCGCCACTGGGAGGCGATGGGGCTGCTGACCCCGGCGGCCCGGGTCAACGGCCGCCGCCGCTACACCCGCGACCACGTCGTCCGCGTGATGACGATCATCCGCGCGAAGGCGGCGGGGATGAGCCTGGAGCAGATCCGCGACGTCCTCACCGTCTCGGGACGGGACGAGCGGCGGGCGCTGCTGGAGCGGCACCACGCGGAGCTGGAGCGCCGCCTTCACGAGATCGCGGCCTCCAAGGCGCTCATCGAGCACCTCATGCGGTGCGGAGCCGACGACTTCACCCAGTGCCCCGACTACCGGCGCCTCGCCGAGAGCGCGGTCGTGCCGCAGCACCTCCATGAGGACGGCTGCGTGGTCGCGGACGCCGCCCCCGCCGCCGGCGAGGCCCGCTGACCGGCGGCGCTTCCCGGGGCGTCCCGGGAGCAGGGCCGGCTCGGGGACTGCCGGCCGGGAGGCGGTGCGGCCGCGGCGGGACGGTCGGCCCGCCGCGGCCGCGGTCCCGCTAGTCCCCGGCCAGCACGGTGAAGGTGAACCCGGTGCTCGTCGGGCGGCGCAGCGGGGTCTCGGACTTGATCCGGCGCCGGACCTCGTTCCTGCTGAGGCCGAGCCCGTGCGCGATGAGCCGTTCCGGCCGCACCGGCACGGGATCGTCGAAGGCGACCCGCACCTGGACCGGCCACGCCCGGTCGGGCCGTTCCGGCGGGGTGTGCAGGCGCCAGGCGCCCGTCCAGTCCAGGGTGAAGCGGTTGCGGCGGGCGAGCAGCGGGTCCAGCAGCCTGGACGCCACCAGCCCCGGATCGTTGGCGCGGTAGCCGTCCAGGTCGGCGGCGGCGAGGGAACCGACCGGGACCCGCTCGTGCACGGTGAGCTTGATCGTGCGGTCGCAGGTCACGCAGCGGACCAGCAGCCACACGTCCAGCAGCCTGCCGTTGGCGTTGACGCGGAACCTGCCCTCGCCGGTGGTGGCCGTTTCCGACCCGCAGCCGGGGCACCGCAGCGACAGCAGCGGCAGCCTGGTCCGGCGGACGACCCAGGGCAGCACGGTATGAGGTTGTGAAGACATGGACTCTCTTGACCTGACACGAGGCCGATTGCGCGCGGCCTCGGACGCTGTAGCGGCCGGGCGCGCGAGGGCAGCCCGGCGGAACCGACGGCAGCGTCGGCTACAGGTGAGCGGAAGAAGGTGTCAGGTCTAAAGAGCAGGCGGGGTCACGCGGTGTCGTCCTCTGTCCTCACGGAGATGGGCCGCAGGCAACCTACGGGCCAGCGGACGGGACGCTCAACCGGTTTTCCCGCTGGGGCTCGGCCGGGGCCGCCCGGCCCCGGCGGAGCGTCTAGGCGTCGGCTCGGCGCCGGTGAGTTCGTAGCCCGCCTCCTCGACCGCGGCGCGCACGTCGGCGGTGTCGAGCGGCCCGTCGCTGGTCACGGTGACGCGGCCGGCGCCGACGTCCACCGTCACGGCGGTGACGCCGGCGATGCGCTCGATCTCCTCGGTGACGGCGTCGGCGCAGTGCCCGCAGGCCATGCCGGCGACGGTGTAGCCGCCGGTCACGCCGGCGCCTCCTGGTCGGCGGGGACGGAGCGGGTGAGCATGTGCGCCGCGCGCATCCGCCCGTCGTCGGCGAACCGGCCGAAGAAGCAGACCTCGATCCGCAGGTCCTTGCCGCGCTGGCGGACGTGCAGGGTGTAGCGGGCGGCGATCCGGTCGCCGTCGGCGATGGCGTCGTGCACCTCGACCCGGCCGTCGGGCCGGTTCTTGCGGACGGGCCGGGTGTGGGCGATGAGCTTGTCGCGGTCCATCCGGTGGCCGTCGGCGACCTGGACGATGTCGGGGGTGTGGTAGCGGTCGACGATCGCGGCCGGATCGTCGTCGCCGTCCAGCAGGTCCCGGGTGAAGGAGGTGAAGAAGTCGGCGATGAACCGCTCCGGGTCGGTGCCGGCGAGTGCGCGCATGATGCTCCGCTGGTCGAGGATCGTTAACTCTTACGCGCTGTAAGATATATATCGGCCATTAATTCTGACAAGGTGTAAGAGATGACTTCCTCCCCGGCTCCCCGCCGCCGCGCCGACGCACGCCGCAGCAGGGCCGCCATCCTGGACGCCGCCGTACGGCTCCTGGACGAGCGGCCCGACGCGAGCCTGGAGGCGATCGCCGCCGCGGCGGGCGTGACCCGCCAGACCGTCTACGCCCACTTCTCCTCGCGCGAGCAGCTGCTGCTGGGCGTCGTCGAGCGGATCACCGAGGAGGTCGCCGCCGCGATGGACGCCGCCGGCCCCGACGACGGGCCGGCCGCCGACGCCCTGCTGCGCGTGCTCGACGCCGCCGAGCGCGCGGCCCGCCGCTCCCCCGCGCTGCTGCGGCGGATCGGCGAGCTGCCGGTCGGCGCGCAGGCCGACCGCGACCGGCACGCGCCGATCACCGACCGGATCGCGCGGGTGGTCGAGCGGGGCCGGCGCAGCGGGGAGTTCGACGACCGGCTCCCGCTGGACTGGCTGGTCTCGGTCACCGTCCGGCTCGCCCACGCCGCCGGCGAGGAGCGCGCGGCCGGGCGGATGTCGGACCGGGACGCCGGGCACGCCCTTCACACCAGCGTGCTGCGGGTGCTCACCGCGGCCGTCCCGGAGCCGCCGCGGTGAGGAGAAGCCGCCCGGCGGTCACCGGGTCCTGAGGGGCCTGGTCACCTGCTTCTCCAGGCACGACGGCATGCCGACCGGCATCCCCGCCACCGTGCCCGGCACCGCACCCGCCGCCGGGCCTGGCACCGTGCCTGAAGTACCCGGCGTGTGCGCCGCGCGGCGCCGGTAGGCGCTGGGCGGCATCCCGACCAGTTCGGTGAAGCGGGTGCTGAAGGTCCCCAGGGAGGAGCAGCCGACGGCGAAGCACACCTCGGTGACGCTGAGGTCGCCGCGGCGCAGCAGCGCCATCGCCCGCTCGATCCGCCGCGTCATCAGGTACCCGTAGGGCGACTCGCCGTAGGCGAGGCGGAACTGGCGGCTGAGGTGCCCGGCGGACATGTGGACGCCGCGGGCGAGCGCCTCGACGTCCAGCGGCTCCGCGTACTCGCGGTCGATCCGGTCGCGGACCCGGCGCAGCCGCGCCAGGTCGCGCAGGCGCTGCGCCGGATCGGTACTGCTGCTCACCTGGGAAATCCTGCCACACGGCCCCCTGCGCGAGGCCCGCCCCGGTCAGCCAGCCCGGTCAGTCGGCGACGTAGGCGGCCAGGTGCCGGCCGGTGAGGGTGGAGCGGTCGGCGACCAGGTCGGCGGGCGTGCCCTGGAACACGATCCGGCCGCCGTCGTGGCCGGCGCCGGGACCGAGGTCGATGATCCAGTCGGCGTGCGCCATGACGGCCTGGTGGTGCTCGATGACGATGACGGACTTGCCGGAGTCGACGAGCCGGTCGAGGAGGCCGAGGAGCTGCTCGACGTCGGCGAGGTGCAGCCCGGTGGTCGGCTCGTCCAGGACGTAGACGCCGCCCTTGTCGCCCATGTGGGTGGCGAGCTTGAGGCGCTGCCGCTCGCCGCCCGACAGGGTGGTGAGCGGCTGGCCGAGCCGCAGGTAGCCGAGCCCGACGTCGGCCATCCGCTGCAGGATCTTGTGGGCGGCGGGGATCCGCGCGTCGCCGGCGCCGAAGAACTCCTCGGCCTCGGTCACCGGCATCGCCAGCACCTCGGCGATGTCGCGGCCGCCGAGGTGGTGCTCCAGCACCGCCGCCTGGAACCGCTTGCCCTCGCACTCCTCGCAGGTGGTGGCGACGCCCGCCATCATCGCCAGGTCGGTGTAGACGACGCCGGCGCCCTTGCAGTTGGGGCAGGCGCCCTCGGAGTTGGCGCTGAACAGCGCCGGCTTGACCCCGTTGGCCTTGGCGAACGCCTTGCGGATCGGGTCGAGCAGCCCGGTGTAGGTGGCCGGGTTGCTGCGCCGCGACCCCTTGATGGGGGCCTGGTCGACGGTCACCACCCCGTCCCGGCCGGTCACCGACCCGTTGATCAGCGAGCTCTTGCCCGACCCGGCGACGCCGGTGACGACGACGAGCACGCCGAGGGGGATGTCGACGTCGACGTCCTGCAGGTTGTGGGTGGCGGCGCCGCGGATCTCCAGCGCGCCGGACGGGGTGCGCACCGCCGGTTTGAGGGCGGCGCGGTCGTCCAGGTGCCGGCCGGTGAGGGTGCCGCTGGCGCGCAGGCCCTGGACGGTCCCCTCGAACATCACCTCGCCGCCCTCGGTGCCGGCGCGCGGGCCGAGGTCGACGACGTGGTCGGCGACCGCGATCGCCTCCGGCTTGTGCTCGACGACCAGGACGGTGTTGCCCTTGTCGCGCAGCTGCAGCAGCATGCCGTTCATCCGCTGGATGTCGTGGGGGTGCAGCCCGATCGTCGGCTCGTCGAAGACGTAGGTGACGTCGGTGAGCGAGGACCCGAGGTGGCGGATCATCTTGGTGCGCTGCGCCTCGCCGCCCGACAGGGTGCCGGACGGGCGTTCGAGGCTGAGGTAGCCGAGCCCGATCTCCACGAACGAGTCGAGGGTGTGCTGCAGCGTGGTCAGCAGCGGCGCGACCGACGGCTCGTCCAGCTCCCGCACCCACTCGGCGAGGTCGCTGATCTGCATCGCGCAGGCGTCGGCGATGCTGATCCCCTTGATCTTGGACGAGCGGGCGGCCTCGGTGAGCCGGGTGCCGCCGCAGTCGGGGCAGGCGGTGAAGGTGATCGCCCGGTCGACGAACGCGCGGATGTGCGGCTGCATCGCCTCCCGGTCCTTGGCGAGGAACGACTTGCGGATCCGCGGGATGAGGCCCTCGTAGGTGACGTTGATGCCGTCGACCTTGATCTTGGTCGTGTCCTTGTGGAGGAGGTCGTGCAGCTCCTCGCCGGTGAACTCGCGGATCGGCTTGTCGGGGTCGAAGAACCCCGACCCCATGAAGATGCGGCCGTACCAGCCGTCCATGCTGTAGCCGGGGATGGTGAGCGCGCCCTCGCGCAGCGACTTGGAGTCGTCGTACAGCGCGGTCAGGTCGAAGTCGGTGACGGCGCCGCGGCCCTCGCAGCGCGGGCACATGCCGCCGGTGACGGTGAAGGTGCGCTTCTCCTTCACGGTCTTGCCGCCGCGTTCGACGGTGACGGCGCCGGCGCCGCTGAGGGAGGCGATGTTGAAGGAGAACGCCTTGGCCGTTCCGATGTAGGGCTTGCCGAGGCGGCTGAACAGGATGCGCAGCATCGCGTTGGCGTCGGTGGCGGTGCCGACGGTGGAGCGGGGGTCGGAGCCCATCCGCTGCTGGTCGACGATGATCGCGGTGGTCAGCCCTTCGAGGACGTCGACCTCGGGCCGCGCCAGCGTCGGCATGAAGCCCTGCACGAAGGTGCTGTAGGTCTCGTTGATCAGCCGCTGCGACTCGGCGGCGATGGTGTTGAACACCAGTGAGCTCTTGCCCGATCCGGACACCCCGGTGAACACCGTCAGCCGCCGCTTGGGGATCTCGATGCTGACGTCCTTGAGGTTGTTCTCGCGCGCCCCGTGCACGCGGATCAGGTCGTGGCTGTCGGCGGCGTGCGCCGCCGGAGGCTGGGCGTCCGTCGTCGTGGCCTTGCTCATCGTGTCTCCATCTGGTTGGCGGGGCCGCGTCCGCGTTCCCCCGTCGGTCGCCCGGCTCGATCAGGCCGGCGCAAAGGATATGCCGGTCCGGCCTGCCGCCACGCTATCCGCGGCCACCGACAAACCGCTTCTCGATTCCTGACCGGCCGGCCGGGACAGGCCGGTCCCGCCCGGCCCCGGCCGTCCTCGGGAGGGGCGGTCACCGACTTTGGTCGGTGCCGCCGCCGGGCGGGCCGCGGCTAGCCTGTGCCCGGTGGACGAGGTGACGTTCGGGCAGGTGGGCGCCGGCCCGCGGCCGGGCAGGGCGGCCGGGGCCGTGATCGTGGTCGCGGTGTCGGCCGTGCTGACCGCCCTGACGCTGTGGGGGCGGCCGGGGACCGGCGGGAGCTTCGCGGTGGACGCGGCGGTCGGCGCGGTGTCGTGCCTGGCGGCGCCGCTGCTGCTGTGGCGGCCGGTGCCGGCCGCGCTGGCGCTGGGCGTCCTCGCGGTGCTGTCCCCGGCGGCGACGCCGGCGGCGAGCATGGGGGTGCTGCAGGTCGCGCAGTGGCGCCCGTTCCCGGTGGCGGCGGCGGTCGGCGCGGCGGGGGTCGCCGCGCACGTCGCGCAGGGGTGGTGGCGGCCGAGCGGTGGGATCTCCTTCGGCTGGTGGGTGCTGCTGGTCGCGCTCGCCTACGGCGCGCTGGTCGGCTGGGGCGCGCTGGCGCGGGCGCGGCGGGCGCTGCTGGAGTCGCTGCGCGAGCGGGCCCGCCGCGCCGAGGCCGAGCAGGGCCGCCGGGTCGCCGAGGCGCGGATGGCCGAGCGGACCCGGATCGCGCGGGAGATGCACGACGTCCTCGCGCACCGGCTGTCGCTGCTGGCCACCTACGCGGGCGCGCTGGAGTACCGGCCGGACGCGCCGCCGGACAAGCTCGCGCAGGCCGCCGGGGTGGTCCGGGCCGGGGTGCACCAGGCCTTGGAGGAGCTCCGCGAGGTGATCCTGCTGCTGCGCACCGACCAGCCCGACGGGGACGGGTCGGACGGCGGGGAGGGCCGGCCGCAGCCCGCGCTGGCCGACGTGCCCCGGCTGCTGGAGGAGTCGCGGGCCGCCGGCGGGCGGGTGGAGCTGCGCGACGGGGTCGCCGACGCGGCGGACGCCCCGCCTGCGGCGGGCCGCGCCGCCTACCGGGTGGTGCAGGAGGCGCTGACCAACGCCCGCAAGCACGCGCCGGGCCTGCCGGTGCGGGTGGTCCTGGAGGGCGGTCCGGGCGCGGGCCTTCTCGTCGACGTCCGCAACCCGCTGGCGCAGGACGGCGCCGTCCCGCCGCCGGGCAGCGGGACGGGCCTGGTCGGGCTGACCGAGCGGGTCCGGCTGGCGGGCGGGCGCCTGGACCACGAGGCCGCCGCGGGCGAGTTCCGGCTGCGCGCCCGGCTACCATGGCCGGCGTGACCCGCCCCCTGCGCGTGCTGATCGTGGACGACGACGCGCTCGTCCGCGCCGGGCTGTCGATGATGCTGGACGGGGCGGGCGGCCTCACCGTCGCCGGCGAGGCCGCCGACGGCGCCGAGGTGCCCGCGGCCGCCGACGCGCACGCCCCCGACGTCGTCCTGATGGACCTGCGGATGCCGCAGGTGGACGGCATCACCGCGACGCGGCGGCTGCGGGCCCGGCCGAACCCGCCCGAGGTCATCGTGCTGACCACGTTCGACTCCGACGAGGACATCCTGCGCGCGCTGCGCGCCGGCGCCGGCGGGTTCCTGCTGAAGGACACCCCGCCCGGCGCGATCGTCGACGCGGTGCAGCGGGTCGCCGCCGGCGACCCGATCCTGTCGCCGAGCGTCACCCGCCGCCTGATGGACCGCGCCGCGACCGAGGCGGGCGCGCACCAGCGGGCCCGCGCGGCGCTCGCCCGGCTCAGCCCCCGCGAGAACGAGGTGGCGCTGGAGGTCGCGCGGGGCCGCTCCAACGCCGACATCGCGGCGGAGCTGTTCATGAGCGTGGCGACGGTGAAGGCGCACGTGTCGAGCGTGCTGACCAAGCTGGACCTGGACAACCGCACCCAGGTCGCGCTGCTGGTCCACGACGCCGGCCTCGTCTGACCCGTCCCCCGCGCACCTCCCGGTCGCCGGGCCGGCGGGGACGGTTCGGGCCGCGGCGAAACGTCCGGGGCCCACGGTGGAGCCATGGACACCTCCACGACCGGCACCGCCGGCCGTCCCGGCGCAGGCGGCGCGGGTCCGGCGCCCCGCCGCGGCCCGGCGCTGGCGGTCCTGTGCGCCGGGATGTTCCTGGTGCTGCTGGACGTGACGATCGTCAACGTCGCGCTGCCCGGCATCGGCCGGGCCCTGGGCACCGGCCTGCCGGGGCTGCAGGGCGTCGTGGACGGCTACGCGGTCGCGATCGCGGGGCTGCTGCCGGCGGGCGGCGCGCTCGGCGACCGGATCGGGCGCCGCCGGATGACGCTCGCCGGGTTCGCGCTGTTCGGCGCCGCGTCGCTGGCGTGCGGGGCCGCGCCGGGCGCCGGGCCGCTGATCGCGGCGCGCGCCGTGCAGGGCGCGGGCGCGGCGCTGCTGCTGCCCGGCAGCCTCGCCCTGGTCACCGCGCTGTATCCGGGGGCCGCCGAGCAGGCGCGGGCGCTCGGGGCGTGGGCGGGGATCTCCTCCACGGCGCTGCCGGCGGGGCCGCTGTTGGGCGGGCTGCTGGTCGACACGGCCGGGTGGCGGTGGATCTTCCTGCTGAACGTGCCGGCCGCGGCGGCGGCGATCGCCGGGGTCCGCGCGCTCGTCCGCGAACCCGGCCGGGGCGCGCGGGCCCGGGCGCCGCTGGACCGCGCCGGGATGGCGCT
>NZ_JBFARO010000136.1:0-21123 GCF_040677125.1 Actinomadura sp. NPDC049382 | reverse complement strand
ATCGCCGCCGAGGCGCTGACCGGCGCGGCGGGCGCGGTGGCGCTGCTGCTCTGGCTGGACGGTCCGCTGCGGGCGTCCTGCGGAGCGGCGGCCGTCCTGCTGGCCCTGTACGCGCTCTACGCGGCGCACGTCTCCCGTACCCGCCGGGGCGTGCCGTGCGGGTGCGCGGGCGACGGCACGCCGATGACCGGCTGGGTCGCCGGCCGCGCCGCCGCGCTCTCCCTGCTCGCCCTCACCGGCGCGCTGCTCGGCCTCCCGGCCGCGCTCACCGCCTACGAGGTGTCCATCACGGTCGCGGCGGGGGCTGCGTTCGCGGTGCTCCTGTGGACGCTGCCCCGCGCCATGCTCACGGAGAGGAGGACGGCCGGATGAGCTTCCAGAACAGCGCGCTGCTGCTGTCGTGGGTCGCGATCCTGCTGCTCGCCCTGGTCGTCGCCGGTCTCGTCCGGCAGGTCCACGCCCTCGGCCAGGGCGCGCCCTCGGCAGGGCTCGGCCCGGCGCCGGGCACGGCCGCGCCCGCCTTCGACCGGCTCGGGCCGGGCCTGCTGCTCTTCCTGGACCGCGACTGCGGCGTCTGCACCGACGTGCTGGCCGCCGCGGGCGCGCTCGACCGGCCGCTGCACGCGATCTTCGCGGGTCCGCCGCCCGACCCCGGGCCGCCGCCGGGCGCGACCGTCCTCACCGGCGAGCAGGACGGCCTGTTCGCCGACTACCGCGTGCCCGCCACCCCGTTCGCCGTGCTCGTCGGCGCGGACGGCCGGGTGCGGGCCGCCGAGCCGGTGGGCTCGCCCGAGGCCCTCCGCGAGCTGGCCCTGGAGGCGGCGCGATGATCGAGCTCGAAGACGTCCCGCCGCTGCGGGGGCCGCGCCCCGCCGGGGCCGAGCGCGTCCGGCGGCGGCCCGTCCCCCGCGACGAGCCGAAGTTCCGGCCGGCCCGGCGCAGCCTGCTGACCGGCCTCGCCGCCGCGGGCGCCACCGCAGGGCTGAAGGCGCTCGGCGTCTTCCCGCCCGCCCGGGAGGCGCTGTCCTCCGGCTTCCAACTGGTCGGCTACTACGACATCTACCCGCGCTGCCCGTCGTACGCGGCGAACCACAACTGCTCCCCCGGCTGCGGGCCGAGCTACGTGTGCAGCTGGTGCTGCCGGACGAGCGGCAAGTACAAGGGCTTCCACAAGTCGGGCGTCTCCGATCCCGGCCGGTACAAGCTGCGCCCCAACCAGTGCTACGGCGGCGGCTACGACGGCTGGCTCTGGGCCTACTCCAAGAGCTGCGGCAGCTGCAAGAAGGGCGTCACCTGGCGCTGCCACGACGGCTGGAAGAAGTCGAAGAAGGGCAACTGGTACAAGACCATCTGCCGGAAAGCGACGGCGTGCAAGAACTGACCGCCGGGCGGCTGCGGCGGGGCCTGACCGACCCGCTCCTCCCCGTCGCCGCCCTCGCCCTCCTCGCGGTCTCCGCCGCCGCGCTGGACGCCGCCGTGCTGTGCTGGTCGTCGATCGGCGCCCTCGCCGGGTTCTCGCTGTCGGGCAGCGTCTGAACGCGCAACAGCGAATCGGTGCTGTTCTCGCCAGGCTGGCGGGCCCCGGTACGGCAGGGCGAGGTCCTGGCCGTCTTCACCCTCGGGCTGCTGCTCGGGGGCACCCTCAGCGCCGCGGTGATCTACCTGCTGACCGGACTCGCCGCGCCGCTCCCGGCCCCTGTGCGGACGTCCGCGATCCTCGCCGCGGCCGCCCTCGGCGCCGCCCGCGAGTTCGGCCTGGTCCGCTTCCCGCTCCCGCAGAACGCCCGCCAGATCCCGCCGGACGTCCTCCAGACCCGCCTGCGCCGGGGCACCCTCCAGTTCGGCTTCGAGCTGGGCACCGGCGTCCGCACCTACGTCCCCGCAACATCCCCGTATGTCCTGGCATTGGCCCTGTTGCTGGCCGGCCTCTCCCTCCCCCTGACCCTCCTCACCGGCGCGGCCTTCGGCCTGGGCCGCGCTCTGAGCGCCACCCTCACCTACCTGGCCCAGGACGACCACCGCGACACCGCGATAGCCACCCGAATGCCCCTAACGAAGACCACCACGGCCACTGTGTTCGTATCCGCTCTCACGCTTCTCCTTCTCTGACGCTCTGCCACCTGGCCGCAGCCAAGGCGGTGGAAACAGCCGATTGGTGAGAGACTGAGGCGTACGTCCGTACGGGAAGGTCTGCGCATGCTCTGGTCGCTGGTGGTGTTCCTCGCGTTGCGGGGGTTCGCCGTGGCCGAGTGGGCGGGGACGGCGCCGGGCCAGTCGGTGCTGGTGGCGCTCGGCTCGTTGACCGTCGCGGGGCTGCTGGTGCTTGCGGCCGTGCGGTTCCGCGCGGCGCGGCGGGGGCAGCGGGCGGTGCTGGCGCGGGTGCGCACGACCCTGCGCGAGCGGACGCTGCGCACGGCCTTCCTGCCGCAGCGCGACCCGGACGCGGCGGGACGCCCGCGTCCGAGAGCGCCCGGAACGGGGATCGCGGCCGCCTGAGCGCGGCCGGAACGCCTCCGATCCCCTCTCGTTCCGGAAGGTCCTCTCATGTTCGATGTTCCCGTCTCGATCGCCCATGCCCTCGTCTCCGGGCTGGCGGACGGCCTGGAGCCGTCCGCCGGCGGGTCCGCCACGGCGCTGGCGATCGTGCTGTTCACCCTGGCCGTGCGGCTGCTCCTCGTCCCGCTCGCCGTCGCGGCGGCCAAGGGCGAGCGCACGCGGGCGCGGCTGATGCCCAAGGTCCAGGCGCTGCAGAAGAAGCACGCGAAGAACCCCGAGCGCCTGCGGCGCGAGATGGCGGCGCTGTACGAGGCGGAGGGCGCGTCGCCCGTCGCCGGGTGCCTGCCGATGTTCGCGCAGATCCCGTTCTTCATGGTCATGTACCGGCTGTTCATGTCGGCGACCGTGGCGGGGCACCAGAACGCGCTGCTGGCGCACACGCTTCTCTCCGCGCCGCTGGGGCAGAACTGGATCGGGGTCCTCGGCGGCGGGCTGCTGTCGCCGCCCTCGCTGGTGTTCATCGGGCTGTTCGTCCTGCTGGGCGCGGTCGCGGTGTGGTCGTCGCGGCGGGTGACCGCCGAGGGGCCGATGGGCGCGGTCGCGCGGGTGCTGCCGTTCGGGACGGTGGTCTTCGCGGCGTTCGTGCCGCTCGCGGCGGGGCTGTACCTGCTGGTGTCGGGGACGTGGACCGCCGTCGAGCGCGCCGTGCTGCAGCGGAAGGTCGTCGCGGTCGCCTGAGGGGGCCTTGACGGGGTGCCGGTGGCTCGGTTCGATTGAACCGAATCAGATTCTGGACGATGTGCGAGGACGGTGCGCAGTGACGACGACGGTGCCGGACCCCGGCCGGCTGAGCGTTGCCGACCTGCCCTTCTGGGCGCTGCCCCCGGAGCGGCGGATGGCCGAGTTCGCGGCGCTGCGGCAGCGCGAGCATCCGGCGTTCTTCCAGGAGCTGAAGCTGCCGTTCGTCAAGCAGGGTCCCGGCTTCTACGCGCTGACCAGGCACGCCGACGTCGTGGAGGCCAGCCGGTCGCCGCAGATCTTCAGCAGCGAGCCGTGCTCCAACAGCATCGCCGACCTGCCCGGCTACCTCGCCCGCTACTTCGGGTCGATGATCAACATGGACGACCCGCGGCACGCCAAGATCCGCAAGATCGTGTCGCGGGCGTTCACCCCCCGGGTGCTGGAGAAGATGGAGGCCGACCTGCAGTCCGCCGCGACGCGGATCGTGGACGACCTGGTCGCCAAGGGCTCGGCCGACTTCGTCACCGACGTCGCGGCCCGGCTCCCGCTCCAGGTCATCTGCGACATGATGGGCATCCCCCAGCACGTCCGGCCGATGGTGTACGAGCGGACGAACATCATCCTCGGCCTCGGCGACCCCGAGTACAGCGGCGGCAAGGACTACAGCCGCGACGGCATCACCCGGCTCGGCGCGCTGTACGGGCTGCTCAAGGTGCTGACGGCCGGGTTCGAGCTGAACCACCTGGCGATGAAGCTCGCCCGGCTGCGCCGCCGCCGGCCCGGCGACGACCTGGTGTCCGCGCTGATCGCGGCCGAGGTGGACGGGGAGCGCCTCACCGACCAGGAGATCGGCTCGTTCTTCATCCTGCTCGTGGTGGCCGGGAACGAGACGACGCGGAACGCGATGTCGCACGGCCTCAAGCTGTTCACCGACAACCCGGAGCAGCGCGCGCTGCTGCTGGAGGACTTCGACGCGCGGATGCCGGGCGCGGTCGAGGAGATCGTCCGGATGGCGACGCCGGTGATCCAGTTCCGCCGGACGCTGACCCGCGACCACGAGATGAACGGCCACCAGTACCGCGCGGGCGACAAGGTCCTGCTCTTCTACAACTCGGCCAACCGCGACGAGACCGTGTTCGCGGACCCGGACGTCTTCGACATCACCCGCTCCCCCAACCCGCACGTCGGGTTCGGCGGCCCCGGCCCGCACTTCTGCCTCGGCGCGAACCTCGCCCGCCGCGAGATCACGGTGATGTTCCGCGAGCTGTTCACGCGCGTCCCGGACATCCGCGCCACCGGCGAGCCGGACCGGCTGTTCTCCAGCTTCATCAACGGGATCAAGCACCTGCCCTGCACGTTCTGACGCGGCCCACTCCGCGGGGCCCGCGGAGTGAGCCGCGCCGCGGCGCGGAACCGCCTAGGTCGCGGGGGCGAGCTCGACGTCGACGGTCAGCTCGGCGGGGGCGTCCTCCAGCGTCAGGTCGGCGATCCGCCCCGCCGCGGCGAGGTCCGGCCGGGCGATGTGCGCCACCTCCGCGCCCCGGACGACCGCGCGGGACACGTCGGCGCGCATCGACGCCTTCGCCTCCGACTTGGCCTTGCGGACCTGGCGGAGCGCCTCGCCCGTCGCGGCGAGGACGGCCGGGTCGCCGCCCGCCGGCAGCTCGGCGGCCGCCGGCCAGGACGCCGCGTGCACCGACCCGCGCCGCCACCACGACCAGACCTCCTCGGTCACGAACGGCAGGACGGGCGCGAACAGCCGCAGCAGCACCGACAGCGCCGTGCGCAGCGCCGCCCGCGCCGACTGCGCCTCCGGGCCGTCCCCGTACGCGCGGGCCTTCACCAGCTCCAGGTAGTCGTCGCAGAACTCCCAGAAGAACCGCTCCGTGCGCTCCAACGCCCGCGTGTAGTCGTAGCCCTCGAACGACTCCGTCGCGTCCCGGACGACGCCGGACAGCGCCGCCAGCATCGCCCGGTCGAGCGGCTCGGTGACGGGCGCGCCCTCCTCGGCCTCGCCCAGCCCGAGCACGAACTTGGACGCGTTGAGGATCTTGATGGCGAGGCGCCGGCCGACCTTGATCTGGCCGGTGTCGAACGCGGTGTCGGTGCCGGGCCGCCCGCTCGCCGCCCAGTAGCGGACGGCGTCGGACCCGTACTCGCGCAGCAGGTCGATCGGCGTGACGACGTTGCCCTTGGACTTCGACATCTTCTTGCGGTCGGGGTCGAGGATCCACCCCGACAGCGCGGTGCCCGTCCACGGCAGCGAGCCGTGCTCCAGGTGCGCGCGGACGACCGTGGAGAACAGCCACGTCCGGATGATGTCGTGCGCCTGCGGCCGCAGGTCGTAGGGGAAGACGCGGCCGAACAGGTCGGCGTCGCGCTCCCAGCCGCCCGCGATCTGCGGGGTGAGCGACGATGTCGCCCAGGTGTCCATGACGTCGGGGTCGCCGATGAAGCCGCCCGGCTCGCCGCGCTGCCCGGCGGTGTAGCCCGGCGGGACGTCCGAGGACGGGTCGACGGGCAGCGCGTCCTCGGACGGGACGATCGGCGCGTCGTAGCGGGGCTCGCCGGAGGCGTCCAGCGGGTACCAGACGGGGATCGGCACGCCGAAGAACCGCTGCCGGGAGATCAGCCAGTCGCCGTTCAGCCCCTCGACCCAGTTCTCGTACCGGGCCCGCATGTAGCCGGGGTGCCACGCCAGCTCGCGCCCGCGCGCCAGCAGCTCCGCCCGGACGCCCTCGTCGCGGCCGCCGTTGCGGATGTACCACTGCCGGGTGGTGACGATCTCCAGGGGCTTGCTGCCCTTCTCGTAGAACTTCACCGGGCGGCTGATCTTGCGCGGCTCGCCGTCGAGGTCGCCGGACTCGCGGAGCATCTCGGCGACGCGCTCCTTCGCGGAGAACACCGTCTTGCCGGCCAGCTCCGCGTAAGGCTCCGGAGCGACGCCGGCGGGCGGGTCGGCGGCGAGGCGGCCGTCCCAGTCGACGATCGCGCGGGTCGGCAGGTCGAGCTCGCGCCACCAGGTGACGTCGGTGACGTCGCCGAACGTGCAGATCATCGCGATGCCGGAGCCCTTGTCGGGCTCGGCGAGGCGGTGCGCGAGGACCGGGACCTCGACGCCGAACAGCGGCGTGCGGACGGTCGTGCCGAACAGCTCCTGGTAGCGCTCGTCGTCGGGGTGGGCGACCAGCGCGACGCACGCGGGCAGCAGCTCCGGCCGGGTCGTCTCGATGTAGACCGGGCGCTCGTCGCCGTGGAACCGGATCCGGTAGAACGCGCCGGGGTGCTCGCGGTCCTCCAGTTCGGCCTGGGCGACGGCCGTGCGGAACGTCACGTCCCACAGCGTCGGCGCCTCGGAGACGTACGCCTCGCCGCGCGCCAGGTTGCGCAGGAACGCGCGCTGCGACGCCGTGCGGGACACGTCGCCGATGGTGGTGTACAGGTGGTTCCAGTCGACCGACAGGCCGACCTGGCGCCACATCTCCTCGAACGCCTTCTCGTCGACCTCGGTGAGCCGTTCGCACAGCTCGATGAAGTTGCGCCGCGAGACCGGCAGCTGGCGCTTGGGGTCGGGCTTGGCCGGCGGCTCGAAATCGGGATCGTAGGGCAGCGACGGATCGCACCGGACGCCGAAATGGTTCTGCACCCGGCGCTCGGTCGGCAGGCCGTTATCGTCCCAGCCCATCGGGTAGAAGACCGCCCGACCGCGCATGCGGTGGAACCGCGCGACGGTGTCGGTGTGGGTGTAGGAGAAGACGTGGCCGACGTGGAGGGAACCGCTCACGGTGGGCGGCGGGGTGTCGATCGAGTAGACCTCGCCGCGCGGCCGGGTGCGGTCGAAGCGGTAGACGCCCTCGTCCTCCCAGACGCGTACCCATTTGTCCTCAAGGCCGTCCAGGGAGGGCTTCGGCGGGACGTGCGAGGTACGCGGCTGCTCTGTCATGAGCCAATGGTATTGACATCGGCGGGAGCCGCATGCCAATTGACGGCCGCCGGCGGACGGCCGACGCGGCGATCACCTCCACCGCCCGGGGCGGACCGTTCCGGTAGCGTCGGAGACGACAGACGAGTGGAGGACGAGTATGGCGGATAAGGGCGATATCGGGTGGCGGGTGATGGCCGGCGCCGCGGCGTTCGCGGGCGGGTTCGTCGCGAAGAAGACCATCACGATGATCTGGAAGAAGAGCACCGGCAAGGAGCCCCCGACCAACCCCGAGTCCCCGGAGGTCGATCTGCTGGAGGCGGTCGGCTGGGCCGTGGTGATGGGCGTCGGCATGGAGCTGGCCCGCCTGCTCGCGACCCGCGCCGTGGCGCACCAGTACGCCAAGGGCACCGGCGAGCTGCCGTCCCATCTGAAGGTCGATGCCTGACCCGTGCCGTTCCAGGGGGGCGACCCCCTGGAACGTCCGCCGGGCGGGGCGTCCCCGCCGGCGCGTACGCGGTCAGCTCAGCGGTTCGCGGCGGGATCCCGGGAGCGGGGGCGTGATCCCGGCGGTCTCGCGCAGGTCGTTGCGGACCTTCAGCGCCAGGGCCCTCGTCGCGGACCGGTTGAGGGCGGCGCCCGCGGCGGCGCCGGTGAGGAGCGGGCCCATGGTGCTCATGCTGCGGCCGAAGGTGCGCAGCATCCGCTTGCGCAGGGCCGATTTGGCGGCGGTGCCGAGGGCGCTGGTGAGCGACCCGGCCTCCAGGGGGTTGACGCCGCGCTGCCGGGCCCAGGACGTGACGAACGCCGCGCCGCGGGCGGTGCCGGTGCCCTGGACGCGCACGCCGTACACCTCGTGCAGTTCGGCGATCATCTTGACCTCGATGGCCGCGACGACGAGCGTCTCGGCGGCGAGCTGGGCGGGCGCCGTCAGCAGCAGCGGCGGGGCGGCGAACTGCACCGCGGCCAGCGCCCCGCCGGCCGCGCCGACGGCGGTCGTGCCGTTGCTCGCCACCTTGACGAGCCGGTCGGCGAGCTCCTCCCCCATCAGCCCGCGGTGGTGGGCCTGCAGCGTCTCCAGGTCGCGGATGGTGATGTGCGGCGCGGCCTCGACGAGCAGGTCGCCGAGCCACCTGCCGCGCCCGATCCCCGCGGCCCCCACCTTGCGGGCGCTCCGGCCGAGCAGGGCGGCCAGCCGCCCGAGCAGGCGGCCGCGGGTCTCGCGGTCCATGTCCTCGTCGGCGGTGAGCCGTCCGATCAGCTCACCGAGTTCCGTGGAGCCGCCGCCGTGCGCCGGCTCCACATCGTCATGACGCTTCTCGATCTCTCCCGTCACCCGGCGGCCACTCCCGGTCAGGCGGCGCACTCGCGGCAGATCGGCTGGCCGTTCTTCTCGGTGGCCAGCTGGCTGCGGTGGTGCACCAGGAAGCAGCGCGTGCAGGTGAACTCGTCCGCCTGCCGCGGAACCACCCGGAAGGTGAGCTCCTCGTTGGACAGGTCGGCCCCGGGAAGCTCGGCGACCTCACCGGCGTCCAGGTCCTCGTCGATGATGCTGGCGGCCTTGTCGGCCCGCCGGGCCTGGAGCTCCTGGAGGCTGTCCTCGCTGAGATCGTCGTCGGTCTTGCGTGGGCTGTCGTAGTCGGTCGCCATCTTCTATCTCCATCCCCCTCAGTGCTTTATGCGCCCCGTCGCGCGGATCTAACGCTCAAGGGGCCGTTCTTGTGCCCGATCCGGGCGGGAAATTCTGTCACGGTTGGTGACCTGCGACACACAAGGCGCGACCGTTCCCACGAGTGACACCAGTCACCCGGATCTTTCCTCGTACTGTGTCTTCCGTCACATAACCGGCGGATGCCGACGTCCCGCTGCCGGGGCCGGGGCACCTGCCGGAGTACCCGCGGCGGCCGGGATCATATCGGTCCCGGCGGCATTGCGCGCGCCGACCGGCCCGCGCGGCGGCACGGCGTCCGCGCGCGGCGGCGGGCCGGCGGCGCGGCACCGCCGCGGGCTCCCGGACGCACCCCGCGGCGCGCACCCGTCCCCGGCCTGGGAGGCGCGGCGGGACGGCCCGGCGGGCGCGGCCTGACCCGGCCGCCGGAAGACCGAACCAGACTGATCGGTGAAACGTCTGAACTAACGCGATATCGTGCCCGCCTGAGGTTGGGGGCGGGCCCCCTGCGGAGGTTTCACCCCGGTGCCGCGGTTCGGACGCCGGAACGGGGCCCGCGGTGGGTCCGGCGCACAATGTCGCGGACATCACTGCGGGTCAATGGAGGGTCAGATGCCGGATGCCGCTCCGCTGGAGCCGGGCGATCCTAGGGCACTCGGACAGTACGAGGTCATCGGACGGCTGGGCGCCGGGGGCCAGGGCGCCGTCTTCCTGGGCAAGGCGCCCGGAGGAGAGTACGTCGCGGTCAAGCTGCTGCACGCGCAGATGGCCAACGATCCGGCCGCGCGTGCCCGGTTCACCCGCGAGGTGAGTGCGGCGCAGAAGGTCGAGCCCTTCTGCACGGCCCGCGTGCTGGAGGCCGACGTCCAGGGCGACCAGCCCTACGTCGTCAGCGAGTTCATCGACGGGCCGTCCCTGCACGACGTGGTCGCGCACGACGGGCCGCGCAGCGCCGCCGAGCTGGAGCGGCTCGCGATCGGCACGGCCACCGCGCTCGCGGCGATCCACGAGGCCGGGATCGTGCACCGCGACTTCAAGCCGAACAACGTCATGCTGGCGTCCGACGGCCCCCGCGTCGTCGACTTCGGCATCGCCCGGACGGTCAACTCGCAGGAGAGCGCCGTCACCGCGACCGGCATGGTGGTCGGCACGCCCGGCTACCTGGCGCCCGAGCAGCTGACGGGCGCGCCGCTCACCCCGGCGGTCGACATCTTCGCCTGGGGCGCGACCATGGTGTTCGCCGCCACCGGGCAGTCGCCGTTCGAGGCGGACACGCTGCCGGTCATCATCAACCGGATCCTCAACGAGGAGCCGGACCTGTCGGCGCTGCCCCCGGGCCCGCTGCGGGACCTGATCGGCCGCTGCCTGTCCAAGGACGCGGGCCTGCGCCCGCCCGCCCCGCAGCTGCTGCTGAACCTGCTCGGCGCCGTCGGCGCCGCGCCGGCGGGGCAGGGCGCCGGGCAGGAGGACCTGCTCAACCAGGGAACCCGGATCGCCTCGCAGCTGCCGCCGCCGCCCCCGGTGCCGCCGGCGCCGCAGCACCGGCCGCAGCCGCAGATCACCCCGCCGCCGATGCCGATGCACCAGGGCGCGATGGCGGGCCCGAACACGCCCCCGCCGCAGCCGATCACGCCGCCGCCGATGCCGATGTACCAGGGCGCGCCGCCGCAGCCCCCGCAGCCGCAGATGCAGATGCAGCCGCCGATGCCGCCGGGGCCGGGCTACGGGCCGCCGCCGAAGCAGTCGTCCTCGGCCGGGCCGATCATCGCGATCGGCTGCGGCGCGCTGGCGCTGATCGTGATCCTGGTGGTCGTGGTGCTGGCGATCATCGGCGCCAACAGCGACGACGAGCCGGACCCGTTCCCGACGACGTACCCGACGAGCACCTACACGCCGCCGGACGACGACACCCCGACGCCGCGCGCGACGGGCGGGCTCGTGGGCAACTTCACCGGCGACGGGAACCAGCCCGGCGCCGGTGCCGGGCACACCGAGTTCGAGGTCAAGTTCTCGCTGATCTACACGACCGGCGTCGCGACCTACACCTACCCGTCCGGCGCCCAGGACAAGTGCTACACGCGCCTGTCCCTGCTGTCCGACGACGACGGCAAGGTCATGTACCGGGAGACCCCGATGGCGGGGATGGACGAGAAGGAGTGCGCCCCCGGGTACGTCACCTTCATCCCGTCCTCCAGCGGCACCACGATGCGGTGGGAGTGGCGGCAGAGCCGCTACGCCTCCAGCCCCAGCGCGTACGGGACCGTCTCGAAGTGACCGGGTCGGAGTGACCCGCTGAAGTGAGCGCGCGCCCTGGCCGGCCCCCCGAGGGCCGGCCAGGGCGCTCTCTTGTCAGCCCGGTGGGAGGCGGACGGTGACGATCAGCCCGCCGCCGGGGCGGGGCGCCGCGTAGACGGCGCCGCGGTGCGCGAGCACCACGGACCGGACGATCGACAGGCCGAGGCCCGCGCCCTTGGACGACTCGACGCGGTCGGCGTTCAGCCGCCGGAACGGCTCGAACAGCCGCTCCACCTCGTAGGCGGGCACCACGGGCCCGGTGTTCTCCACCTGGACGGTGGCGTAGCCGTCGAGCATGCCGGTGCGGATCCACAGCTCGCCGCCCTCGGCCTCGTTGTGCTTGATCGCGTTCTCGACGAGGTTCGACACCAGGTGCTCCAGCAGCACCGGGTCGCCGAGCGCCGTGCCCTGCGTCAGCTCCGGGTGGACGGCCACGTCGTTGTCGTGCTCGCGGCGGTTCGACTGCTCCAGCACGGCCGCCGCGACCTCGGCCATGTCGACCGGGGTCCGCGCGGTCAGCTCCCGCTCGCTGCGGGCGAGCAGCAGCAGCCCCTCGATGAGCCGCTCGTGCCGGGCGTTGGTGGCCAGCAGCGTGCGGCCGACGGTGCGCAGGTCCTCCGACGCCTCGGGGTCGCCGAGCGCCACCTCCAGCAGCGTCCGGTTGATCGCGAGCGGGGTGCGCAGCTCGTGCGAGGCGTTCGCGACGAACCGGCGCTGGGAGTCGAACGCCTGGCCGAGCCGCTCCAGCATCGCGTCGAAGGTGTCGGCCAGCTCCTTGATCTCGTCTTCCGGGCCCTCCAGCGCGATGCGCTCGTGCAGCGTGCTCTCCGACAGCCGGCGCGCGGTCGTGGTGACCCGCTGCAGCGGGCTGAGCGCACGGTCGGCGACGAACCAGCCGAGCACCAGCGTGATCACGCCGACCCCGCCGAGCGCGAGCAGCGACCGGCCGACGAGCTGCTTCATCGTCTGCTCGACGAACTGGCGCTGCAGCTCGGCGGCCGCGGCGTCGGTGAGGCCGTAGCCGATCACCTTGACGTTGCTGAGGATGTTCGCCATCAGGAACGACATGACGAACAGCAGCAGCGCGCCGGCCATGAAGAACAGCAGCCCGTACAGCAGGGTGAGGCGCAGCCGCACGCTCATCCGGTTCGGCAGCGCGGTCACCGGGCTGCCGTCGGCGCGCCACATGCCCTTCGCGGCCGGGGGCGGCGGCGGGAACTGCTGCGGGCCGGGGCGCCGCCACCGGCCGCCGCGCCGCCCGCCCTCGCCGCCGGGGGCGCCGCCCTGCCCGCCGGGCTGCCCGCCGCCGGGGACGGCCGTCGGCTGGGTGGCCTGCGCGCCGGTGTCGTGTGCGGCGTTCGGACGCGTGTCGCCGGACCCGGAGTGCGCCGCGGTCGCTCCGGATTCGGACGGGCCGGGCCGGGGTGCGGTCACAGCCGGTACCCCACGCCGGGCACGGTCTCGATCACCGGGGGGTCGCCGAGCTTCTTGCGCAGCGTCATCATCGTGACCCGGACGACGTTGGTGAACGGGTCGATGTGCTCGTCCCACGCCTTCTCCAGCAGCTGCTCGGAGCTGACGACGGCGCCGTCCGCGCTGAGCAGCACCTCCAGGACCGCGAACTCCTTGCGGGTCAGCTCGACGGGGCGGCCGTCGCGGGAGACCTCGCGGCGGGCCGGGTCGAGGGTGATCCCGGCGCGCTCCAGGACGGGCGGCAGCGGCGCAGCGGCGCGCCGCCCGAGGGCCCGCACCCGGGCGATCAGCTCGGCGAACGCGAACGGCTTGGCGAGGTAGTCGTCGGCGCCGATGGACAGGCCCTCGACCCGGTCGTCCAGCTCGCCCGCCGCGGTCAGCATGATGATCCGCGCCGGGTAGCGCTGCGCGACGAGCTGCTTGCAGACGTCGTCGCCGTGGACCTTGGGCAGGTCGCGGTCGAGCACGATCACGTCGTACTCGTTGACGCCGGCCCGCTCCAGCGCGCCCGCGCCGTCGTAGGCCACGTCCACGGCCAGCGTCTGCCTGCGCAGGCCGGTGGCGATCGCGTCGGCGAGCACCCGCTCGTCCTCGACGACTAGAACACGCACAGGTCCCCCTCCTGGCCGGGCGCGGGCCCGGCCTCCGGCTCCCAGGTATGCCACGGGCGCCGTAAGACGCTCGTAAACAGGCGTTCAACTCGGCGTACGCCGGGCGGTGGCCGCGCGGACGCAAGACTCCGCGAAAATTGCATCCGCGAACAGGTTTGCTTTCAGCTTAGGTCTGGGTAGGGCATGGAAACGATCCGGGAGGAGGCCCATGGGCGAGTTGTCACGCATGATCCAGCAGCGGCTCGACGACGCGTACGCGTCGCTGCGCACCGCCCACGCAGAGGGCGACACCTACCTGGCGGACATCCGTCAGGAGGAGATCAGCGAACTGCGCCGGATCGCAGCGAACAACGACATCGGCGTCGAGGCACCCCGCTGCGATTGACCCGCCGCACCACTCCGCGCGGCGCGACCCCGTAGTCGAGAAGCCCGGGACCCGGCCGTCCCGGGCTTCTCGCCGTTCGCGCGCCCTCTCCCCGGCCCCTCTCCGCGACCCGTCTCCGCGGCGCTCAGTCGCGCGTGGGGCCGAGCGGCTTCAGGAGGGCGTGCAGGGCCTCGAACGTGCCCGGCCCGGCCGCCATGGTCAGCTCCGGGCCCGCGGGCGCCCCGTCCAGCCCTTCGACGCGCCCGCCCGCCTCCTGGACGATCAGCGCCCCGGCGGCGATGTCCCACGCCTGGACGCCGCGCTCGTAGTAGGCGTCGACCCGTCCCGCCGCGAGCGAGCACAGGTCGACGCAGCAGGAGCCGCCGCGCCGGATGTCGCGGACGTTCGGCAGCACCCCGGTGAGGACCTGCGCCTGCCGGGCGCGCCGCCCGGCGTCGTAGCCGAAGCCCGTGGCGACCAGCGCCTGCCCCAGCGGCACCTGTGCGTTGACGCGCAGCTCGCGCGCGCCGGCCGCGGTGTGCAGCAGGGCGCCGCCGCCGCGCACGGCCGTGTAGGACTCGCCGCGGCGCGGCATCTCCACCGCCCCGGCGACGGCCTCGCCGTCCACCTCGGCGGCGATGCTGACCGCCCAGTCGGGCAGGTCGTAGAGGTAGTTCACTGTGCCGTCGATCGGGTCGACCACCCACCGGACGCCGCTGCCCCCGGCGCGGGTGCCGCCCTCCTCGCCGAGGAACGCGTCGTCGGGGCGGGCCGCCCGGATCCGCTCGATGATCAGCTGCTCGGCGGCGCGGTCCATCTGGGTGACGACGTCGGTCGGGGACGACTTGGTCTGCACGACGTCCGGGCCGTCCGCGGGCCGCTTGTCGACCAGCATCCGGCCGACCTCGCGCGCGGTCTCGGCGGCCAGTTCCAGCAGGTCTTCGGCAAGGCTCACGGGGTCTCTCCCAGGAGGTCGCGGGGCAGGGCGGCGAAGCGCGGGTCGGTGCCGGGCGTGGCGGCGCGCGCGAACGCGACCCCGAGCTCGGCGGCCAGGTCGGCGGCCTCCACGTCGAGGTCGTACTTGACCTCCATGTGGTCGGAGACGAACCCGACCGGCACGACCGCGACGGCGCGGACGCCCTCGCCGTGCAGCTTCCCCAGGTGGTCGGTGATCTGCGGCTCCAGCCACGGCTGGCTCGGCGGGCCGCTGCGGCTCTGGTAGACGAGGTCCCAGGGCGCCCCGGGCGCCGCCCTGTCGGCGACCGTCCGCGAGACCCGCTCCAGCTCGGCGACGTACAGCTCGCGGTTGGGCTGGGACAGGGGCACGCTGTGCGCGGTGAAGACCAGGCGTGCGCCGGCGGGGAGGCCGCTCAGGGCGTCCTTGGCCGCGTCCACGAAGGGGTCGATGAAGCCCGGCCTGTCGCAGTAGACGGGCAGCTTGTCGATCTCAGGGGCGCCCGGGACCTCTTCGCGCGCGCGCACGATGTCGTTGAGGTACTGGTCGTTCGTCGAATAGCCGCTGTAGGCGGAGGTGACGAACGCGGCGGCGCGCCTGATCCCGTCCGCCTTCATCTGCCGGACGGTGTCGGCGAGGTACGGGGTCCAGTTCCGGTTGCCCCAGTAGACGGGCAGGTCCACGCCGTGGGCCGCGAAGTCGGCCTCGATGGCGGCCTTGAGGTCGCGGCACAGCCGGTTGATCGGGCTGACCCCGCCGAAGAGGTGGTAGTGCTCCCCCACCTCTTCCAGGCGCTCCCTGGGGATGTTGCGGCCGCGGGTCACGTTCTCCAGGAACGGGATCACGTCCTCGGGACCCTCGGGGCCGCCGAAGGACAGCAGAAGCAGCGCGTCGTACGAGGTCATGCCTCCCATCCAACCAGCCCCGCGGGGATGCGGGACGTGGGGTCAGTCATACCTGGCCGCGTACGCCCTGGCCAGGTTCAGGACCTTCTGCACGTACCAGTCGGCGTGGTTGTAGTGCCACACCGCGCGGTAGAGCTGCTTGCCGCCGCGCCCCGCGCCGTTGGCGCACAGGTACTTGGCCGCGCCCGGGATGGCGTCGTACGGGTTCATGATGTCGGCCTTGCCGTCGCCGTCGCCGTCCACCCCGTACGCCTTCCACGTCGCCGGCATGAACTGCATCGGGCCGAGCGCGCCCGCGCTGGACCGGCCCGCGTTGCGGCCGTGGTCGCTCTCCACCTGGCCGATCGCGGCGAGGACCGTCCACGACAGCCCCGGGCAGGTGGTGGCCGCCTGCTTGTAGAGGTCCAGGTAGCTGGACGAGCGGCCGCCGCCGGTCGACGACTGGTACTTGCTCTCGTGCAGGTTGAGCACGTTGGTGCCGGGGCCGAGCACCCTGGTGACGGCCCGGACGACCTTGGCCGGGTCCACGCCGGGCGCGTTGACGAGGATCGCCACGTTCGGGACGAGCCCCATCTCGCCGCCGGACTTCTTGCCGACCAGCAGGTCGATGCCGGGCAGGCCGAGGGGCCCGGAGCCGCCCATGGTGAGGTTCGGCATCGTCCGTCCGACCACCGGGTACTGGTAGCCCCTGGTCAGCTGGAGCTGCTCGGCGGCGGCCGTGGACACCACGAACTTGCCGCCGGCGAGGGCCTCCCACAGCTCGGTCTTCTTGGCGGTGGCGGGCGGCGTCCAGGACCGGAACGAGGACGGGTCCACGGCGAACGCGTTCACCTGGCGGCCCTGGAGCTGCACGGCTCCGCCCGCGACCGCCGTCACGTCCTTGACCCGGCTCAGCCCGGCGATCCGCTTGATCTTGGCGGCGGGGATCGAGCCGGCGCCGACCGCGAGGACGTCCGGCGGCACGACCCGGCGCAGCGGGGCGACCTGGCCGCCGGTGGCCACGTTGACCGGGTCGCCGGAGGCGCTCGGCGGAACGCTCGGCGGCGGCTCCTGCGGGGTGCCGGCGGCGGCGGGCTCCGCCTTGTCCGCGGTCAGCGCCGCGTAGACGCCGCCGGAGGTGCTGGCGATGGCCAGCACCGCGATCCCGCCGATGAGGAAGGGCAGCGACCGGCGGGCCTTCCGCGACCGGGCGCCGCCGCGCGGATCGCGGCGCTTCTTCTCCGGCCGGGACCGCGCCGCGTCCGGCCGGGGGCTCGGCGGGCGGGCGGCGGGAGCCTCACCATCGCCACCGCCGTCGCCGGACGATCCCGGGACGGCGCCGGTACGTGATGCTGGTGGAGAAGCCACAACATGTCCCAACGAGTCTGGCTACGGACGGTTACCCCGGTGTGGTTACCGGATCGTACGTTATCGCCGGTTCCCCTATCCGCCCGGCTCAAAAACATGAACTTTCCTCACGATCCTTGGCCGAGTAGAGTCGCCCCATGTCCCCCGAAAACCCCCGCAAATGGCAGAACTGGGCGGGAAACCAGCAGGCCACGCCCCGGCGCGTGGTGACGCCGCGGACCACCGGCGACGTGGCCGACGCGGTGCGGTCGGCCGCGGGCGACGGCCTCACCGTCCGCATGACCGGCACAGGACACTCCTTCACCGGCGCGGCCGTCGCCGAGGACGTCCTGCTGCGTCCCACGGCGCTCACCGCGGTCCGCTCGGTCGACACCGCCACCGGCCTCGTCACCGTCGAGGCGGGGCTGCCGCTGCACACGCTCAACCGCGTCCTGGACGAGCACGGCCTCGCGCTGGCGAACATGGGCGACATCCAGGAGCAGACCGTCGCCGGCGCCCTCCAGACCGCCACGCACGGCACCGGCCGCGACGCCGCCGGGCTCGCGTCCCAGGTCGCCGCGCTCGAGATGGTCCTCGCCGACGGCTCCACCGTGACGTGCTCGCCCGACGAGCGCCCCGACCTGTTCGACGCCGCCCGCGCGGGCCTCGGCGCGCTCGGGGTCGTCACCGCCATCACCTGGCGGACCGTCCCGGCGTTCGTCCTGCGCGCGCAGGAGCAGCCGATGAAGTGGGACGAGGTCCTCGCGCGCGTGGACGAGTTCGACGCCGCCAACGAGCACTTCGAGTTCTACTGGTTCCCGCACACCGAGGGCTGCCTGACCAAGCGCAACAACCGCGTCGAGGGCCCGCCGAAGCCGCTGTCCAAGTTCCGGTACTGGCTCGACGACCAGTTCCTGTCGAACACGGTCTTCGGCGCCATCAACCAGGTCACGCACCTGGCGCCCGCGACCGCGCCGTCCGTGAACCGCGTGTCCGCCAAAGCGCTCGGCGCGCGCACCTACAGCGACACGTCCTACAAGGTCTTCACGAGCCCCCGGACGGTCCGCTTCAAAGAGCAGGAGTACGCGATCCCGCGCGAGGAGCTCGTCCCCGCGCTGCGCGAGCTGCGCTCCCTCTTCAAGCGGCGGGACTGGCGGATCAGCTTCCCCATCGAGGTCCGGCTCCTCCCCGAGGAGGACGCCTGGCTGTCGATGGCCCACGGCCGGCGGAGCGCGTTCATCGCCGTGCACGTCTACCACCGCGACGCGCACGAGGACTACTTCCGCGGCGTCGAGGACCTGCTGACCACGGTCGGCGGCCGTCCGCACTGGGGCAAGCTCCACACGCGCGACGCGTCCTACCTGGAGAAGGTCTACCCGCGGTTCGCCGACTTCCGCGCCCTGCGCGACGAGCTGGACCCGGACCGCCGCTTCGCCAACCCCTACACGCGGCAGGTCTTCGGCGCCTAGCCGGCCGGGGACGCGCCGCCTAGCCGGCGGGCGTCTGCGGCGCCTCGGCTCCGCCGCCGTCCTGCTGGCCTCCGGTCGGCGCCGGGGTCTCCGGTGCCGTCGGGGCCGGGGTCGTCGGCCCGGACGTGGTCGGAGTCTCGCTGGGCCGCTCCTCGGTCGGCCGGTCCGTCGGCTCCGGCTCGGACGTGGCCGGCCCACCGGTGGACGGCGCGCCGCCCGTCGGCTCGCCGCTCGGCGTCGGGGTGCCCGGCTCGGTCGGCCCGCCCGACGGGCTCTCCGACGGCGTGCCGTCCGGCCGCCCGCCGCCCTCGCCGCCGCGCAGCACGTTGGTGACCGTCAGCCCCTTGTCGCTGCGGCCGATGGGCTTGCCGGTGGACGCCTCGACCACGGTGATCACGCCGATCACGGCGACGAACACCACCGCCGAGGAGACCGCCAGCTTCACCCAGTGCGCCTTGGCCCACTCGACCGTGCTCTGCCACGCCGTGCGGCGCGCGACCTCGCGCACGGCGTCCTCGCCGGCCTCCGCGGCGAGCGACCCGGCGACCGCCCGGGCCGGGTCCAGATGCGTGGCGTTCGGGTCGAGGCGCGTGGCGTTCGGGTCGCCGCCGGGATCGAGGCGGGTGGCGTTCGGGTCACCGAGGACCGGGAGGTCGAGCCGCGTGGCGTTCGGGTCCCCGGACCACACCACTGTCCGGGTGGGGTCCGCGCTCGTCGCCTCGTCCGCCGCGCCCTCGGCCGCCGACCGGCGCCGCGCGGCCGACTGCAGGTGCGACAGCTCCTTGATCTGCTCGCGCCCCTGGTCGAGGTAGTGCTTGCCGACGGCCGACCCGGCCGTCGAGATCACGCTCATCAGCGCGGCGCCGATGATCGTCCCGTACACGCCCAGGTAGGACGCCCCGAAGGCGGCGACCGCCGTCGCCACCGCGCTCGCGATCAGCTGCGTCGTGCTGAGATCCGGCAGCTTCCGCGGCATGCCCCCACTCACCCCCGTCTTTCACCAGAAATTCCCCCAGAATGAAACTAACCAGACGATCTACGTGTTCCTCCCCAAGACGTGACGCTCGCAACGTCCGCCCCTGGAACCGGACCGGGACGTCAGGCAGAGTGTGGAAAAGGATGCACAAGATTCAGGCATGGCGACCCCCCGCCCTCCGCGTCCCCGGCAAGCTTGGTCAGGTGCCCTCTTCGACCTCGTGAAGAGGGCTTCGAGAGCGGCGATGTTCGGACATGCCGGGTACGGTGCTGGCAGCAGGCGTGTCCGGGAAGAGAGACTCGGGAACCCGGGGGAAGGGCACGCATGCGCCCTCGGTGGGCATCGGGCGGCCGACCGTGACAGCACGGTCGACAGGTCCGGGGTCCTCCGTGCCGTCAAGACAGGGCAGGAAGGACACGCATGCAGGAGCTGCGCCTCGTCGCGGTCAGCGAGGACGGTACGTACCTCGTCCTGGCCACCGCGGGCCGAGGCACCCGGTTCACCCTGCCCGTCGACGACCGGCTCCGCGCAGCGGTCCGTGGGCACTTCTCCCGCCTCGGCCAGTTCGAGATCGAAGTGGAGAGTCCCTTGCGCCCCAAGGAGATCCAGGCCCGCATCCGGTCCGGTGAGACCGCCGAGGAGATCGCCGAGTCGGCGGGGATCCCGGTCGAGCGCGTCCGCTGGTTCGAGGGACCGGTCCTGCAGGAACGCGAGTACATGGCCCAGCAGGCGCAGCGGGTCACCGTGCGCCGGCCGGGCGAGTCCACCCCCGGCCCGCCGCTCGGCGAGACCGTCGAGGAGCGGCTCGGCCGCGGCGGCGTCGACCTGGAAGAGGTCGAGTGGGACTCCTGGAAGTGCGAGGACGGCACCTGGCGCGTCCGGCTGTCCTTCTTCGAGGGCGGCCGCCCGCACGCCGCCGAGTGGACGTTCGACCCGCGCCGCCGGCACGTCTCCCCGCTGGACGAGATCGCCGCGCGGCTCACCTCCGTGGAGTGGGACGACGACGACGCGCTCTCCGACACCGTGACGCCGCTCGTCCCGCGCCGGCCCGCGATGAAGGTCGTCGGCGGCGACCGCGACGCCCCGCGCGGCCTGCCCGCCGAGCCGGAGCAGCCCGGCCCCGCCGGGCCGCTGCGCGCCGCCGAGCCCCGCGAGTACATCATCGAGCGCGGCCGCATGCTCGACCCGCGGCCCGCCTTCCGCGAGGCGGCCGAGGCGCCGCTCCGCGAGGCGTCCGCACCGCTCGCCCGCCCCGCCGAGGCGCGCGGACGCACCGCGCCGGCCCCCGTCCCCCCGCAGGACGAGCCCGAGGCCGAGGCGGACGAGCCGCGCGGCACCGAGGCCGCCGAGGCGCCCGCCGCCCCCGTCCGGGACGAGGCCGCATCCGGCCAGCCGGGCCAGGCCGACACGCACGATGAGCCGGAGCCCGCGGAGCAGGCGGCCGAGGCGCAGCCCGCGGACGACGCCGAGGCGTCCCAGCCGCAGGAGGACGAGCCCGCCGACGCCCAGAGCGCGGACGAGACCACCGAGCCCGTCGCGACGGAGGCCCCGGAGGCGGAGCCGGTCGCGACGGCGGAACCGGCCGCCGAGGAGGCCCCGGAGGCCGTCGGCGAGACCGGCGAGGCGGAGGCGGCGGACGAGGTCGCGGAGGCGGGCGAGCCCGAAGCGGCCGAGGAGCCTGAGAAGGCGCCGGAGCCCGAGCCCGAACCTCAGGTCGCCGCCGCCCCCGCGGCCGAGGCCCCCGACGAGCGTCGGCCGGCGGAGGCCCCCGTGAAGGAGGCCCCCGAGCCGGAGGCGGCGGCGCCCGCGCCCGCCGAGCCCGCGCAGCCGAAGAAGCCCCCGGCGCCGCGGCAGCCGCCGCGGGCGCCAGCGAAGAAGAAGCCGGCGACGCGGCCCACCATGCCCGCCGCCCAGGACAAGC
>NZ_JBFARO010000135.1:0-21284 GCF_040677125.1 Actinomadura sp. NPDC049382 | reverse complement strand
CAAGCTCCGCTGCAGTCCCTGCAAGGCCGGCCACCTGGTCAAGGCCATCGCTGTCCTACAGAACTACGAGGTCACCCGAGGATGAAAAAGGCTCAGTGACTGCTGAGCATCCTGGTATGGAGCCGGCCAACGGCGCCGTTGTCGTTGTAACAGTGGCATCGGTGACTGGCGCGTCACCGAACTCATCGTCCTGGGCGGGATGGGGGTCCATGTCGTTCTCCGCCCGCAGTGTCTCCAGGTGGGCGTCGAGGCCGAGTTCACCGTGGTAGACGACGTCCAGTCGTTGTTCATGGGTGCGGTCGGCCAGGTCGCGGTGCTGGACGATCCGGATGCCGCGACCAATGAACTGATAGAACTCGCCGAAGCTGCCGTAGGGCCGCATCGGCACCACGATGGTGATGGGGGGCAGATCGTAGCCTTGGCCGAGCATCCGAAGTTGCACGATGGCCTCCAGGTTCCCCGAGTCCGTCTCGAATCGGGTCCGGATGGCGGAGATCTCAGTATCGCCCATCGAGTGGTGCAGCGGCGCGCAAGCGATGCCGTGCTCGTTGGCGATGCGGGCGATCTGTTCCGCGTGCTGCTGTCCCAGCGCGGCGAACAGGACGCGGGGCCGGACCGGTGCCAGTGTCCTGGCCTGGGCGTTCAGGCAGGTACGGACGTTGCGCATGATCTTACGGATGGGTTCTTCGGAAGTTGCTGTAATCCGAGCCAGCTTGCGCTCGTCCCGCATGACCTCCAGGAGCGCGCTCTTGCCGATGATCTGCTCGCGCCGTCCGTCCGGCCAGCGGATCTCGTAGGCGGTCTCCTCGACACGCGGACTGAACCGAAGTGCGTTCAGTTGCTTGGCGTGCCCGTCGGCGATCGAGTCGATGAGGCGATAGCGGTAGACAACGTCCGCGGTGATGCGCTTACCGTCAGCCCGGCTGAAGCAGGCTGACATCAGCAGACGGCGCGCCCGGGGGAAGCGCGCGAACAGCCGTCGATAAGAGTCGGCCGCCGCGATGTGCGCCTCGTCGATCACGATGAAGTCGACGTCGTCGGGGCCGAGCTTACCTAGCAGCCCCGGCCCCTGGTCACCACCGATCAACGAGTGGTAGTTAGTAACGATCATGTCGGCGGCCAGAAGTGTTTCGGACTGCACCGTCTGGATGGGGCCGCCGCTGCTGTCGAGTACCAGTGCGCGCGGCGGCCGGCATCCCGGAATCAGTGGCCCGCCCGGCAGGGTATATAGCGTGTTGCCTGCCCGGTTATGGTCTAGAGCGGCGGCGAACGTACCGCGGATGACGCGACCCGGCGTCACGATCAGCGCCCGTCGCTGGGTGAAGGCCAGAGCGGCCGCTACTCCCAGCACGGTTTTACCAGCGCCGACCGACATCACGCAGGCCGCGTCAAGCTTGCCGCGGCGGTAGTAATCGGCCAGGGCGCCCAAGGCTTCGCGCTGGCACTCTCGTAACGGTCGCACGGCTAGGTGCTGGCGGGCGATGTTGTAGAAACCCAGCGCGGTACGCGGCACGGCCGCCGAGGGCGGCGTGGCCAGTCCCAACGGATTGGCGACCATGTCGTCGGGAACGGGGACGATGGGGTCGGTGATCACATAGGTCGCGAGGACCGGGTCCTGGCGCAGCACCGCCTGCAACTGGGCCACACATTGCGCGGTTTCCTCGCGGATGGCGTCATAAGAGAATCGGAGAACCGTATACCCCTGGGCAACAAGGTCGTTCTGGCGGACCCGGTCATAGACGAAGGCATGCCTGTCACTGTGATACGTGAACCCGTCGAGTTCGATTGCCACCCGCAGCTGCGCACCAGCAATGAGGTAGTCCAGCTCGTAGGTGTGCTCTGGTGCGGGCACCGGATGCTGCGGGGCGATGTGCGCTGCGATCGCCATCCGAACCGCTGGCGCCAGCACCCAACGGACGAAGGCGTTCTCCAGGAACGATCGTCCAGGCACCGTGTCGATCAGGCGCCCTGAAGTCATGCCAGCTCCTCATCGAGCGTGGCGACCTTGGCCTCCAACTCATCGCTCCAGTACCCTTCGCCGAATCTGCGGGCACGCCGGCTCACTTCCAGCGCCTCACGCAAGGCCCCCTCCCGTTCCAGGAGGTTGACGAGGACCCTCAGCGTCGCAATGCGCACAAAGCCACGGGCAGGATCGCTCTCATCCAGCACGACCGCCTCTGGGGCAGCCTCGATCAAGAGCAGGTCCAGATGGCAGAACTGCTCGATCGCCGCCAAGCCCTGCGGATAACGCCGCCGATGCTTCCACAGGTCGGTGACAGCCCCCTGCAAGAGAAAGTGGTAGTCCGAAGGGGTCCCCGGCAGTTCCAGTCCCTCCCAGGTCCTCCGAACCAGTTCAAGCTCGTCTCGCGGTGCAGCGGCACCGAAAGCAAGGTGGTGAACCGGGGAGCCGGACGAGGTGCCACCTTCGACAGAGGGCCACGAGAGGTAGCCGTTGTCAGCACGCGGTCGGATCCGCGCTCCAGGCAATCGGGAACGGTCGACGTCCAAGCTGCCCCGGAACGCAATGCCCGGAATGTCTGCCATGCGCGGATACCAGACCGATTCGCGTCCACCAATCGCCACTCTCGCATTCTACGGTTTCTGGCCAATGACAAGGCTCACTTTGCACCGATCCCTCACGATGGCCATGAAGCGCATCGCCATCCCCCTGAAGCGATCATGTACTTCTGCCATGTGCCACGAACTCGCCGATCTTCACCAGAGAGCGGATCCTCGTTAGCGCTCCCGATCTCCGGCGGTCCAGTGCGGTGACGTCGCATAAGCCGAGCCTGCAACCGCACACTGCCGATGAGCACCTAGGATCACCTTCGACACGAACCCAAATGCCTGCCGCACGTTCGCGGTGTCCCAGTGGCCTGCCGGCGCCTAGCAGAACACTAGGCCCGCTGTCGTGCCACGCCTCTTCCGCCTGAGACCGCTGGGACGCATGGCGCGCACGGTGCCTGCGCAGAGCATCTACCGCACGGGGTGGAGTTCCGGCGTCCGGCGCGACTTAGTAGGTCTTGTTGTCGGTCTCGGTGTTGCCGCGAGTCCATGGAGTGCCACATGTAGG
Source organism: Actinomadura sp. NPDC049382 (assembly GCF_040677125.1). NCBI lineage: Bacteria > Bacillati > Actinomycetota > Actinomycetes > Streptosporangiales > Thermomonosporaceae > Actinomadura > Actinomadura sp. NPDC049382. Next base: position 18,211 of record NZ_JBFARO010000135.1, on the reverse strand, counting down.
TGGCGAAGGTGTCGCGATCGAAGCCGACCTTGGTCACTGGAGGCCAGCCACCGACACACCAAGCGTTGCGTACAGGAGTGACTACAGTCTGTGTAAAATCGCGACCAAGGTCGTCCATCTCCTGTGAAGGGTGCTCTCCGTCCCTGATCTGTGGCCGCGGGGCGGGACACGTGATCGTGTGCTCCGCAGCTCGACGGCGAAGCGAGGTGTGACCTTGCAAGGTGAGCGGGATCCTCGGCAGCGCAAGGCCGGTCCAGAGCGCGGGTTGAAGCCCGACGTCCGGCTGTACACGCCCGGCGAGGCGGCGGCGATGCTGCAGGTCCGCGAGTCGTGGCTGCGCAAGAAGGCGAGTGCGCGGGTCATCCCGTGCACCTTCATCGGCAAGCATCTGCGGTTCAGCGACCAGGACATCGCCGCGATCATCGCGGCTGGCGCCAAGCAGCCGGTCGTCCGACAACGGCGCGGCAGGTTCTGAGCCGCAGCAGTACAACAAGGAGGAGCATGTTATGGCGTATGCCGAAAAGCGGGGGTCCAAGTGGCGGGTCCGGTATGTGCGGCCAGACGGCAGCACGGCCTCGCAGTCGGGGTTCGAGACCAAGAAGGCCGCGCTGAACTGGGGAGAGGATCAGGAGGCCGGTATCCGGCGACATAGTTGGAACGATCCCCGTGACGGAGCGGCGTTACTGGTCGACTGGGTCGAGCTGTGGTGGTCCGGGCAGGACCTGGAGGCAACCACCGAGGCCAAGTACCGGTATCTGATCGATCATCACATCGTTCCAGCCTTCGGGAACCGGCCGGTCAACACCTTCACAAGCCCCGAGGAGATCGTCGCCTGGGAGAAGCGGACGCGGACGAACGGGTTCTCTCACCGGACCGCGGCCGATGCCCGGTCGCTGCTGGGGACGGTCCTGGGAGACGCCAAGGAACGCGGGATGGTCGCCAGCAACGTCGCCGTCAAGCGGAGGGGGCGCGGGCGGAAGCGGGCGCGGCGGGCCATCGCGGTGCGCGGGCCCGAAAAGGTGTGGGCGACTCCCCTGCAGACGCTGCTGCTGGCCGAGCGGTGCGCGTTGCTATCTGGACGCGACGACGACTTCGTCCTGATCGTCCTCACCGCCTACACCGGAATGCGGTGGGGGGAGGTGCACGGGCTGGAACGGCCGGCATGCCGGCTGGACCGTCTACAGGTCGACTGGCAGCTGCGCGAACTGGCGGGGCGGCTGGAGATGGTGCCGCCCAAGGACGATTCGCACCGGCCCGTCGACCTGCCGCCCTTCCTTGCAGGACTCGTGTCGGGGCAGAGCGTGCGTTCGCAGGGCCGCTGCGCATGTCCAGGACGGACGCCCGAGTGCGGTGGGCGCGGACAGTACCTGTTCCTCAGCCCGGACGGGTCGCATCATCGACGCTCGAATTACGCCCGGCGCATGTTCCAGCCGGGTGCTGACGGTCGATACCCCAAGGGCAATCGGCAGACCGGAAAGAGGGTCCTGGTGGATACGACGGAATGGCCGGGAGTACCGCTTCCGGCCTGGCCCGACGCCGTCCCCGGGCAGCCGTTCCATCCCCCACGTGGGAAAGGGATCCGGGTCGTGACCGAAGAGGACTCGCCGTCAGTGTGGCTGCCGCTCATCGAAGGGCTCACTCCGCATGGGCTCCGGCACAGCCACAAGACCTGGATGCTGGAGGACGCAGTACCGGAAGTGCTTCAAGCCGAGCGGCTGGGCCACACGGTGCCGGGCATCGCGGCGTGTACTCCCATGTCTCGGACACCATGCGGGACGATCTCAAAGCCAAGCTCCAGCGCCGCTGGGAGAGAGCGCTGCAAGAACGGCTCCGGTTCAGTGCGACCTCTCCGGTTCCGACGCTCAACGACCTTCTGGAGGCCGCCCAGAAGCGGGCCGACTCGTCGGTCCTGCGTCTCGCGAGCGCTTAGGGAATCGTGCTGCGGGCGGGACAGGGGTGCTCGTCTTGTCCCGCCCGTACGGCTACGGAGAGTGATGACTCGGAGGTGTTCTTGTGACCTCGTTCGGGTGGGAGGGAGGTGATCTCCCAAAATCCTCCCAGTTGACCACTGAGGCCCTGCCGCTGAGATGCGGGAGGGCCTGGGTTGTAAGGGGTGGGCGATACTGGGTTCGAACCAGTGACCTCTTCGGTGTGAACGAAGCGCTCTCCCACTGAGCTAATCGCCCCGGTGTTCCGACGTCGGAAACTCTAGCGCATCTTGGGGGGTGGTCGCGCGCTGAGTGCGGTGGTGCCAGATGAGGAAGACGGCCGTGCAGGCCAGGGTCCAGGCCGTCAGGGTGATGAAGGGCTCGGCTCGCTGGTGGCCGTGGAAGTAGATGGCGGTGTGCTGGGCGTCGACGGAGGCGCCGGGTGGGAGCCAGCGGCCGATGGTGCCGAGGGGGAACGGGAGGAGGGGCCAGGAGACGGCGCCGCCGGAGGAGGGGTTGCCGATCAGGACCATGAGGCCCCAGGTGGGGATCATGGCCCAGCGGCCGATGAGGGCGTTGAACATCGTGAAGACCATGCCGCTGGTGAACATGGTGAGCGAGGAGATCGTCCAGGACTCCCGGAAGGGGAGGGCGAGGACGCCGAGGCCGTGGTCGACGACGGTGCAGATCGCGAGGCCGCCGAGGGCGGCGTAGGCGGCGGTGAAGGCGATGCGGGGGACGGGGGTGAGGGCGGCGGCGTGCACGTTGAGCTGGATGGCGCCGACGAAGCCGATGATCACTGCGGCCAGGGAGATGTAGAAGATGGCGAGGCCCTGCGGGTCGGTGGGTTGCAGGGGTTTGATGTCGCGGACGGTGACCGGGACGCCGGCGGTCTGGCCGGCGGCGGGGCCCGCCTGGGTGAGGAGGCGGGCGACGGAGGCGCCGGATGCGGCGGCGGTGTCGAGGGTCGCGCGGGGGCCGTTCAGGACGACGATCGCGAAGGCGCGCTGCTCTTGGACGGCGTCTTCGGCCTTGGCGTAGGTCGGGTACCTCTGGACGGAGAGGGAGGCGTCCAGGTGATCGTCGAGGGCTTGAAGGAAGGCCGTGGACTGGCCCTGGCCGGTTACGGCGACGGGGATGTCGCGGGGGGCCGGGTTCGCCATGGCGTAGCAGTAGGAGCCCGCGAAAAGGCCCGCGGCGGTGGTGAGGATGAGGAGGAGGACGACGGCGGGCAGGTACGGGGACGCACGGAAGTCCGCCCAGCCGTCGCGGATCGAGTGCACACGGTCACGCTATGTGAGCGCCTGGGTCAGGTCCAGAACGTGGGGTCCTCGATCTTCCAGGGCAGTGTGAGGCCGTAGACGCCGAGGTAGCCGGCCACGGCGGCGGCGAGCACGACGGCGGTGACGGTGCCGAGGATGGTGTTGCGGCGGCGCTTGCGGGGGTCGAGGGCCTTCTCCTTGGCGCGGTCCGCGGCGGTCTTGGCGCGGTGGAGGGCGCGCTGGGCCCAGGCGAACTCGGTGGCGAGGATCGCGAGCCCGACGACGATGCCGAGGAGGCCGGGGCCCGGGGTGATCATCATGACCAGGCCGCCGACGAGGACGGTCGTTCCGACGGCGAAGACGCCGGCGCGCCAGGCGGTGTTCAGCAGCGGGTTGCGCCGGACCCGGTCGCGGAAGCGGTGGAGCCGGCCATCCTTTTCATCATTGCTTGCCACAGATTTACCTTAAGCGAGGTGTGGCCGCCGCGGGGACTCCAGGGAGCGTCCAGATCGTCCCGGATTGTGGGCGGTCGCCGCACCGCAAGATCCGCTTTTGCGCAGGTCAGACGCAGGTTTTGCTACGGTGAGATGGATCACAAACGACGGGGACGCCGGAATGTTCGGCCGAGATCAGGCAGTTAGGCGTCATAGATCGCGGGGATGTCCGTCAGAGGGAGAACCACCCACCGGAGCACCCCGCGAGCCAGCGGGACCGACGTAAGAGGGAATGGCCATGAACAGCAGTACCACCGTCTCAGCACAGCTGGGCCTTCGTCTCGTCGTCCCCGACCGCACGACCGTCCCCCTGCTCGCCGGGCTGGAGTACGCGGCCGACGATCCGTACGCGATCCGGATGGCCTTCTACGTGGGCGACGATGAGCCGGTGGAGTGGATCTTCGCCAGGGAGCTCCTCACGGTCGGCATCGTGCGCAGGGTCGGGGACGGGGACGTCGAGGTCTGGCCCGCCGACGACGACGGCTCGCTCAACATCGCGCTGTCGTCCCCGTTCGGGGACGCGCTGTTCGAGGTGCCGCTGTCGCCGCTCGCCGACTTCCTGCACCGGACGTACCAGGCCGTCCCCGCCGGGGAGGAGAGCGAGTTCATCGACATCGACGCCGAGCTGGAGAACCTGCTCTGGCCGTCCTAACCGGACAGGCGGGCGATGTGGCGCATCTTGTTCATCGCGTCCAGGGCGGCGACCTTGTACGACTCGGCCAGCGTGGGGTAGTTGAACACCGCGTTGACCAGGTAGTCGACGGTGCCGCCGCAGCCCATCACCGTCTGGCCGATGTGGACGAGCTCGGTGGCCCCCGTACCGAACACGTGGACGCCGAGCAGGCGCCGGTCCTCCGGTGAGACGAGCAGTTTCAGCATGCCGTAGGAGTCACCGATGATCTGGCCGCGGGCCAGCTCCCGGTAGCGGGAGACGCCCACCTCGAAGGGGACCTTGGCCTCGGTCAGGGCGTCCTCGGTGCGGCCGACGAAGCTGATCTCGGGGATGGTGTAGATCCCGATGGGCTGCGTCTCGTTGATGTCCGGCACGGGCTCGCCGCACGCGTGGTGGGCGGCGAGGCGGCCCTGCTCCATCGAGGTGGCGGCGAGGGACGGGAAGCCGATCACGTCCCCGACCGCGTAGATGTGCGGGACCTCGGTGCGGTAGTCGTCGTCGACCTTGATCCGGCCGCGCCGGTCGGCGGTGAGGCCGGCGGCCTCCAGGCACAGGTCGTCGGTCATGCCCTGCCGCCCGGCCGAGTACATGACGGTGTCGGCGGGGATGCGCTTGCCGCTCTCCAGCACGGTGATCGTCCCGTTCGGCATCCGCTCGACGGACGCGACCGACTCGCGGAACCGGAACGTGACGGCCAGGTCGCGCAGGTGGTACTTGAGCGCCTCGACGATCTCCAGGTCGCAGAAGTCCAGCATCCGCTCGCGCCGCTCGACGACGGTGACCTTGGTGCCGAGCGCCGCGAACATCGAGGCGTACTCGATGCCGATGACGCCGGCGCCGACGACGACCATGGTCTCCGGGATGCGGTCCATGTTGATGATGCCGTCGGAGTCGATGATCGTCCGGTCGTCGAAGTCGACGGTGTCGGGGCGGGCCGGCCGGGTGCCGGTGGCGATCACGACGCGGTCGGCGGTGACCTTCTGCTCGCGGTCGCCGGCGCCGGCGATGCCGATGGCGTGCGGCTCCAGGAACCGGCCCGTGCCGGGCAGCACGGCGACGCGGTTGCGGGCGAGCTGGCTGCGGACGACGTCGGTCTCCCGGCCGATGACGTGCTGCGTCCGCATCCCGAGGTCGGCGACGGTGATGTCGTCCTTGACCCGGTAGCTCTGCCCGTACAGCTCGCGCTGGTTCAGGCCGGTCAGGTACAGGACGGCCTCGCGCATCGTCTTGGACGGGATCGTCCCGGTGTTGATGCAGACGCCGCCGATCATGTCGCGGCGGTCCACGATGCCGACCTTGCGGCCGAGCTTGGCGGCGGCGATGGCCGCGCGCTGCCCGCCGGGCCCGGATCCGAGCACGAGGAGATCGAAGTCGTTCACGTCCCCCAGTGTGGCGGCAGCCCGGCGCCCCGATAAAGGGTTTGCGGCGACAGATCGTTATACGTCCGGTTCAGGACGGGGTGTCCCCGCCGGTCAGGGCGGCCGTACCGCCGCCCGTCAGGCCCGCGGCGAGCGCGTCCAGGCCCGCCTTGACGCGGTCGAGCGGCATGCCGCGGGTGCGGCGCTGGTAGAGGAACAGGGTCGCGGCGAAGGGGGCGAGGAGCGCGTCGGCGAGGTAGGCGGTGTCGGAGCCGGGGCGGATCCGGGCGAGGAGCATGCCGAGGTGCATGTGGTAGAGCCCGTAGGAGCCGTCCCGGAAGCGGGCGTCGGGCGGGTCGGCCTCGGCCCTGAGCAGCAGGTCGGCCTGCGCCTCGGTGCGGTCGGCGAGGGCGTGCAGGAAGGCGTGGAGGCGCTCGCGCGGGGGCGCTCCGGGGCCGAGGGGCGGCGGGCCGTGCAGGAGGGCGGCCTGGAACGCGCGCTCGCGGTCGTCGATCACCGCGTAGACGAGCCGGGCGCGGTCGCCGAACCGCCGGTAGACGGTCCCGACGCCGACGCCGGCGGCCTTGGCGACCTCGTCCATGGTGACCGCGTCGGGGCCGCGGGCCGCGAGCACCTCCGCCGCGGCGCGCAGGATGCGGCGGCGGTTGCGGGCGGCGTCGGCGCGCTCGGCGGGCGGGCGGCCCAGCACCGGCAGTTCCCGCATGTCGGCCTCCGTCCCGGGGAGATCCTGCTCCGGCAGAATACCGGAGCGGACAGGGTATCCGGAAAGCTCTCCGGTAATCTCGGGCGGAGATCTTTCCGGATATGGGGGTGCCGTCGTGGCCTGGGTCTTCCTGCTGATCGCGTCGCTGATGGAGCTGGTGTGGGCGACGGCGCTGAAGGAGTCGGACGGCCTGACGAAGCCGTGGCCGACCGCCATCGGCCTCGTGGTGGCGCTGCTCAGCGTCGTCATCCTGTCGCTGTCGCTGCGCACCCTACCGGTGGGCACCGCCTACGCGGTCTTCACCGGCCTCGGCGCGCTCGGCGTGGCGCTGGTGGGCGTCTTCGCGTTCGGCGAGAGCGCGTCGCCGGCCCGCCTCGGGTTCCTCGGGCTCATCATCATCGGCGTGGTCGGCCTGCAGTTCGCCGAGAACTCTTAGCCCCCTGAGGAACGGGCACAGTGGAGGCATGGCACGGGAGATGCTCGGGATCGACATCGGCGGGTCGGGGATCAAGGGGGCGCCGGTCGATCCGGCCGGCGCGTTCACGCGGGAGCGCTTCCGGGTCGACACGCCGCGGCCCGCCAGGCCGAAGCCGGTCGCGAAGGTCATCGCCGAGATCGTGGACCATTTCGGCTGGGACGGCCCGGTGGGCGTCACCTACCCCGGCGTCGTGATCGACGGTGTGGCGATGTCGGCGGCGAACGTGTCCAGGCACTGGCTCGGGGTGGACGCCGCCGGCCTGTTCGCGGACGCGACCGGGTGCGAGATCACGCTGCTCAACGACGCGGACGCGGCCGGGGTGGCGGAGATGCGGCTCGGCGCGGGACGCGGCCGGCGCGGCACCGTCGTCCTGCTCACGCTGGGGACGGGCATCGGCAGCGCGCTGTTCACCGACGGCGTCCTCGTCCCGAACACCGAGTTCGGGCACATCCAGATCGACGGGCGGGACGCCGAGCTGCGCGCGTCCGCGCGGGCGCGCACCGAGGAGGGCCTGAGCTGGCCGAAGTGGACCAAGCGGCTGAGCGTGTACCTGCGGCACCTGGAGGCGCTGATCTCGCCGTCGCTGATCATCGTGGGCGGCGGGGTGAGCCGGAAGGCCGAGCACTTCCTGCCGCTGGTCGAGGGGGTGCGGGCGGAGATCGTCCCGGCCCGGCTGGTGAACAACGCGGGCATCGTGGGCGCGGCGATGGCGGCGGCCGCCGCGCATCCGGCGGAGACCGCCGAGCCCGCGCCGCGCGCGGTCCGGGCGGCCGGGGAGACCGGCGGGCCGCAGCGCGAGCCCGGCACCGCCGAAGCCGCCCGCTGAGGCCGCCCCCGCCAAGATCCCCGCCAAGTGCCCCGGCTAGCCCGTGCGGAGCCGCACGGTCGCGATCTCCCAGGGGCGCAGCGACAGGGCGGCCGTCCCATCGTGCACGTCGAGCGGGATGCCGGGGCGGCCGCGCAGGTCGGCGCGGACCGCCTCGGTGAACGCCCCGCGCAGGACGGCCGTGGCGGGCTCGGCGCACTGGGCGACGACCCGGGTCTCGGTCCAGCCGTCGCGGGCGCGCAGCGAGGTCATCACGACCCCGTCGCCGGTGATCGCGATGCCCTCCCGGGACGGCGGGAGCGGCGCGGAGGCGTGCCCGTAGCCGGCGGCGGCGAGCAGGTCGTGCCGGTACTCCTCGGCGGCCCGCAGCACGTCCTCGCCGGGGAGGCCGCCGCCGTACGGCAGGACCGCCATCTCGGCGGTCCGCTCCCCGCGGCACTGCGCGCCGGGGGTCGGGAGCTGCGGCCCGGCGGGCTGGTCCCGGTAGGCGTTGCGGTCCCGGGACAGGTGGCCGATCGCGCGCAGCAGCGTGAGGGCCATCTCCCGCCCGCCGCCGGTGACCTCGTACTCGGTGGTGTGCTTCAGCAGGACGGCGAGGCCGCCCGCGGCGACGAACCCGGACGCCGGGAACGTCGGGACGGGCCGCTCCCCGAACCCGCCCTCCGCCGCCGGCCCCCGCTCGGTGATCGCGAACTGGCCCTCCGCGTAGGACGCGTCCGCCCGGCGCGGCAGCGACAGGTGCAGCCGGACGCGGTGGTCCTCGCAGCGGTTGTCGAAGGTGACGCGCAGCCGCAGGAACGGCTCCCCGGCGCGCAGCTCGGCGCGGGTGGTGACGGTGACGTCCTCCTCGGCCGCGGACCGCGCGCCGGCCTCCAGGTCGCCGCGGCAGGGCCACCTGTAGGTCCGGACGATGTCGACGGCGGCGACGAGCGGACCGTCCAGCGCGGAGCGGACGTCCACCGACACGGGGTCGCCGACGATGAGGTCGGCGGCGGGCGGCGCGTAGTTGTAGGAGTCGCCGTGGTCGCCGCCGTCCACGATCCGCCCGACGCCCTCGACGACGTCGCCGGACGGGGTGCGCAGCCCGAGCGTCCCGTCGGCGTGCACCTCGGCGCGCAGCAGCCCGTTGTCGAGGAACTCCCGCCCGGCCGTCACCGGGCCGTCCGCGACCCGCGCGGCGGGATCCGGCGCCACCGCCGCCAGCCCCAGCGGCGGCACCTCGACCAGCGCGGCGACGGTGCGGCGCGGGTCGGCCAGGATCCGCACGCGCCACTCCCCGTCCGCGCCGCGCAGGGCCTCCCGCACGTCGCCGATGTCGAACGGGACCCCGGCGCGGGCCGTCACGTGGAAGGTGAGCACGCGGTCGTCGCGCGACACCGACCAGTCGCGGATCTCCTGCCCGAACAGCACCCGCCCGTACACCCGCTCCAGCAGCACCGGGAGCTCGGCGGCCGGGTGGACGGCGTCGTCCAGCACGGTCGGCGCGACGGCGAGCGTCTGCACCGGCACCGGCCGGCCGTCGCCCGTGACGAGGCCCGGCTCCCCCTCGGACGGGATGTCGAGGGTGACCAGGCCGGTGCGGTGCTCCGGGGTCGGGTTGAACACCAGGTGCGCCCCGAGCGGGACGGACGCGGCCCGCTCGGCGGTGACGAGGTCGCAGACGGCGCGGCCGAGCTGCTCCGCCTCGGCCATGTGCGCGGCGACCTGCTCGGCGGTCTCGTCGCAGCCGCAGCCGGTGACCGAGTCGTGGCAGCTCGTCTCGATCAGCCGCCGCCACGCCAGGTCCAGGAACCGCTGCGCGTCGCCCGCGTACCAGAGCGCGGTCAGCGGCTCGGCGTACCGCTCGACGAGCCGCTCGGCGCGGCCCATCAGCTCCTTGAGCCGGATCCGGGCGGACAGGACGCCCGGCAGGATGTTGGCGCGGGCGTGCGAGCGCAGTTCCCCGCGGACGCGCGGCAGCCCGTCGGTGGACGCGGTCCCCTCCGCGAAGTAGCCGGCGAGGGTGTCCAGCCGCATGCCGAGGCCGGCGGCGGCGATCCGGTCGGCGAGGTCGGCGGCGGGCGCGGTGTGGTCGGCCCCGTACATCGCCAGCAGCGGGCCGCCGTGCGGGTACCAGCGGCCCATCGCCTCCGCGAACCCGGCGACCCGGCCGGGCAGCAGCGAGGCGCCGTCCCCGGCGCCGCCGGGCTCCCCGAACTCCTCGAACATCGACGCGGCGTTGCCGTAGCCGCCCTCGGGGAGGTACTGGGTGCGGATCGCCGTCCCGTCCGGGGCCTCCCAGGCGAACGCGGAGGTCCGGACCCGGTCGGGGACGCCGCGCCACACGCACGCGTGCTCGATGCCCGCGAGCCGCAGGATCTGCGGCATCTGCGCGCAGTGCCCGAACTGGTCGGGCAGGTAGCCGACCATCATCGCGGCGCCCAGCTCCTGCGCGCGCCGGATCCCGAGCTCCAGGTTCCGGACGATGTTCTCCCCCGAGCACAGGAACTCGTCGTGGAGGATCTGCCAGGGCCCGACGGCGAGCCGGCCCTCCCGGACGAGCGCGGCGAGCCGCTCCCGCCGCTCGGGGCGGATCTCCAGGTAGTCGTCGACCGCGGCCATCTGCCCGTCCAGCGTGAAGCGCCAGCGCGGATCGGCCTCCATCCGGTCGATGACGCCGTCCAGCAGCGACACGAGCCGCAGCCGGAAGCGCTGGAACGGCAGGTACCACTCCCGGTCCCAGTGGGTGTGCGGCACGACGACGATCTCCGAACCCTCTACCCGCACAGTGCGATCACCTCGTTCTCGTGGCTCTCCAGGCGATGCATGCCCGGGTGCTCGGCCGGTATCCGGACGAATTCGGCGCGGACGGCGATCCGCCCGCCGTCGGGCTGGACGAGGACCGCCCCGTCCGCGCCGGCGGCGATCAGCTCGTCCTCGACGCGCAGCAGGACGGGCGCGTCTCTCGCGGCGGACACGGCGGTCCGCCCGGCCCTCAGCGCGCCGAGGACGTCACCGTCCTCGCCCGCCAGGACCCAGGTGACGGGCTCGCCGAGGGTCTTGTGCTGCGCCGGGTCGTGGAAGTCGCTGCCGCCGAGCGGGACGACGCCGCCGGGCCGCCACAGGTCCGCCCAGGCGAGCGGGGCGCCCCAGCGCCGGTCCCACCAGGACGAGTGCCAGATCTCGGCGAACGGCGGGCGGTCTGGCACTGGGAGCGGGCGACGCCAGGCGCAGTCGCCGCTCAGCGGGTGGTTCACCGACATCAGGCCGCCGCGCGCGGTGGCGTGCGCGGCCCAGTCGGCACTGGGCCGCCGGAAGTCGACCCAGCCGGTGTCGCCGAACACGTTCGCGTGCCCGAGGTCGGTGGTGACCTCCTGGCCGGGCAGCAGCAGCACGCCCGCGCGCGCCCCAGCGGCGGCTAGTTCGGAGTGGTGGCTGACGGTGTTGTGGTCGGTCACCGCCAGGTAGTCGAGACCCTGGGACGCGGCAAGGCACGCCAGTTCGTGGACGGTCAGCGTGCCGTCGCTGTGGACGGTGTGGGAGTGCAGGTCACCGGCGAGCCATCGCATCCCGTGCGGCGCGGGGAGTTCCCTGCGCGGTGGACGTTCCGGCCGAGGAGGCGGGGTCTCCTCAGGGCGCGGTGGGGCCGTGGCCGATGTGGTCACGGCGACCTCGTAGGGGACGCCGTCTGGCGGTATGCGGTGGAGCCCGAGCCAGACGTGCCATGTGCCCGCTTCAAGCTCCCCTGGCAGGTACCCAGGGGTCGCCCAGTCCGGCCCAAGGGTGAACCTGTCGCGCGCCCCACCTGACCAGCCTCGGAACCCGTCCGGCCCGTGGCAGCCCAGGTCGATGACACCGCCCTCATGGGACAGTTCCACGGTGACTGACGCCGTGCCCGGCGGGACGTCGAACGGGAGTTCGCGGAGCCCCTGCTCCAGGCGGTCCTCCAGGGTCCAGCGGCCCCGGTGCACCGTGGTCATCCATGTCCCCCGTCCTTGGCCAGCGGAGCCGCAGAGCGGCCGCCTTCCGTCACGAGCTCCCCGTCGCGGTACAGCAGGACGCGTCCGGGGCGCGGCAGCGCCCAGCCCCGCTCCCCCGGCTCGGGTTCGCGCTCCTCGCCGACGACGACGTGCAGGGGCTCCCCCGCGACGTCGAGCGTCACCAGCGAGCTTCCGCCGAGATGCTCGACCACCGAGACCCGCCCGCCGAACGCGCCGTCCACCGGGCCGGTGCTGTAGTCCAGGTACTCGGGTCGTACCCCGCAGACGACGGGCTCCCCGTCCTCGACGCGCACGTCCCCGGGCACCGGCAGCTCGGTGCCGGCCACGGCCACGACCCCGTCCTGGACGCGCCCCGGGAGCAGGTTCATGGGCGTCGAGCCGATGAACGACGCGACGAACAGGTTGGCGGGGCGCCGGAACACCTCCACGGGCGTCCCGAGCTGCCTGATCCGCCCGTCCTCCATCACGGCGATCCGGTCGGCGAGCGCGAGCGCCTCGGCCTGGTCGTGGGTGACGAACACGGTGGTGACGGCCAGTTCCTTCTGGAGCCGCTTCAGGAACGTCCGCGCCTCCAGCCGGAGCCGGGCGTCGAGGTTGGACAGCGGCTCGTCCAGCAGGAAGATCCGCGGCTCGGCGACCAGCGCGCGGGCCAGCGCCACCCGCTGCTGCTGCCCGCCCGACAGCTCGCCCGGCCGGCGCGGCTCCAGCCCGCCGAGCCCGAGGTAGCGCGCGGCCTCGGCGGCGCGCTCGTGGCGGGCCGCCCGGCTGCGCTTCTTGATCCGCAGCGGGTAGGCGATGTTGTCCAGGACGGTCATGTGCGGGAAGAGCGCGTAGTCCTGGAACACCATGCCGACGTCGCGCCGCCCCGGCGGCAGCCGGGTCACGTCGGCGCCGCCGAGCCGGACCGTCCCGCCCGTCGCCGCCTCCAGGCCCGCGACCGTGCGCAGCAGCGTCGTCTTCCCGCAGCCGGACGGGCCGAGCAGCGCGAAGAACTCGCCGTCCGCCACGTCGAGGTCGAGCGCGTCCAGGGCCCGCACGCCGCCCGGATAGACCTTGGTCAGCTCCCGAATGGTGATGGCCGCCATCAGCGCTTGATCCCTCCGTGGAAGCGGAAGCCGTACCGGCGGCTCACGAACAGGTACATGAGCACGACCGGCAGGGAGTACAGCAGCGAGAACGTCGAGATCAGGGCGAGATCGGGCTGGCCGCCCTCCGTGTAGAAGGTGTACATGATCACCGAGGCGGGGGCCTTGTCCGGGTTCCTGAGCAGCAGGAACGGCATCAGGAAGTCGCCCCACACCTGCGCCACCGCCCACACCGCGACCGTGGCGAGGCCGGGCCGGATCACCGGGACCACCACGTGCCGCAGGATCTGCAGCGGCGACGCCCCGAACACCCGCGCGGCCTCCTCGTAGGACGTCGGCGTCGCGTCGGTGAAGTCCTTCAGCAGGAAGATCGCCGCGGGCAGCAGCCCGCCGGTCAGCACCAGCACCACCCCGAGCCGCGAGTCGATCAGGTGCAGGTTGAAGGCCAGCAGGAACACCGGCACCATCGCCGCCGTCCCGGTGATGATGGACGACAGCAGGAGCAGGACGTACAGCAGCGCGTCCCGTCCGGGCACCCGGACCCGGCTCAGCGCGTACGCCGCCAGCGCCGCCGCCGTCACCACGAGCGCGGCCGTCCCGGCGGCGAGCAGCACCGAGTTGCGCAGCGACGCCAGCGCGTACGGGTTGTCCAGCAGGACCTTGAAGTTGTGCAGCGTGAACTCGGGCAGGGACGCCGCGATGCCCGGATTCCTGTCGAACGGCGCGAACGCCAGCCACAGCAGCGGCAGCGCGAAGAACCCGAGGACGGCGGAGATGAACGTGGCGAGGCCGATCCGGCGCAGCGCCTCGCGGACGGCCGCGTTCACGCCGCCGCCTCGGCCGCGTCCCCCGGGGCCCGCCTGCTCCGGAGGGCGCGCAGGTAGACCAGCGCGATCACCAGGTTGATCAGGATCATCAGCAGCGAGATGGCGGCGCCGAAGCCGAGCCGGCCGTCGCCGAGCGCCGTCCGGTACACGTACACCGACATGATCTCCGAGCGCCCGTCCGGACCCCCGGCCGTGATCAGGAACGGGGTGAAGTCGTTGAACGTCCACAGGCTGACCAGCAGCAGGCTCGTCAGCACGTGCCCGCGGATGCGCGGGAGCACCGCGTCCCGCAGCGTCTGCCAGGTGGACGCCCCGGCGAGCCGGGCCGTCTCCAGGTGGGACGGTGGAACGTTCCCCAGCGCGGCGCCGTAGAGCATCATCGAGAACGCGGTGCCGCGCCAGACGTTGAACACCACGATGCAGGCCATCGGATGGTCGAGCAGCCAGGCCGTGCCGGGCGTGCCGAGCAGCGCGTTCAGGGTGCCGCCGTCGCGGTCGAGCAGCGCGATCCACAGGAACGCGATCACCGACGACGGCAGGATCCACGCGAGCAGGACCAGGCCCTCCACGAGCCGCCGCACCGGGCCGGAGCGGTCGCGCATGACCCACGCGATCGCGAACCCGAGGAGCGTCTGCCCGATCACCGCCGACCCGACCACGAACTGCAGCGTCAGCCACAGCGACCGGTGGAACTCCCCGTCGCCGAGCACGTCGCGGTAGTTGTCCGCGCCGACGAACCGGGGGTCGCTCGCCGCGATCCCGGTGAGCCGGTAGTCGGTCGTGCCGAGGTAGAGCGTCCAGAGCGCCGGGAACACCAGGAACACCGCGACGAGCACCAGCGCGGGCGCCGTGAACGCGGCCGCGCGGGCCCGGCCGAGCCCCGCCGCGTCCTCCCCGAAGGACGCGGCCCGCGGCGCGGCCCGCGGGGGCTCGGCCTCAGCGCGGGGTGACGTTGGCGGCGCCACCGACGGCCCCTTCGAGCTTCTTGGTGTACTCGGCGGCGGCCTGCCGCGGCGACTTGCCCGACACCACGGCTGCCGTGGCCTCCTGCAAGGCCGTCGACACCTGCGGGTACACGGCGAGGCCCGGACGGTACGACGTGACGGGCAGCACCTTCTCCGACACGAACGTCAGGAACGGGTCGCCCGCGAGGATCTCCTTGTTGACGTCCGTCCGGGACGTGAGCTCCGGCGTGCCGGCCGTCCGCGCCTTGACCATCTCCGGGGAGTTCATGAAGACCAGCAGCTCGAACGCCTGCTGCGGGTACTTCGTGTTCGGGTTGAGGACGGTGACCGCGCCGCCCGACATGCTCACGAAGTCCTGCCCGCGGACGCCCTTGCCCGGCGCGACCGCCGGGATCAGCGCGTAGCCGACGTCCCGGTCGCGGGACGGCATCTTCGCGACGCCCGTCTTCGGATTGATGACGTCGCGCCAGAAGTAGTCGCCCTCCGCCAGGATGCCGATCTTGCCCGCGGCGAACTCCTCGAACGACTTGTCGCGCCCCTTCGCCTCCTGCTGGAGCTTGGGGTCGCCGAGGCCCTCAGCGCCGTAGATCTGCGCGTACAGGCCGAGCACCTGCTGGACGGCGGGGCCGCCGCCCGTCCACTTGCCGTCCGCGTAGACCTCGGCGCCCGCACCGGCCAGCAGCGGCAGGACGCCCTGCATCGTGGTGGCCTCGCCCATCGCGGTGCCCGCGTTCAGCTGGACGGGGGTCACGCCGGGGAGCTTCTTCAGCGCGCGCGCCGCCGCGATGATGTCCTGCCAGGTCTTGGGCTGCCAGTCGGCCGGAAGGCCCGCCTGCGCGAACAGCTTCTTGTTGAAGAACAGGACGCGGCCGTCTGTCGCGGGAGGGACGCCGTAGCGCTTCCCCTCGAACGTCGCCAGCTTCTGGACCGAGGCTGGGATCTTCGTCCAGCCGTCCCAGGCGTCGGCAGGGGCGCCGACCACGTCCGTGAGCGGCCTGATGTAGCCCGCCTGGGCGAACTCGCCGACCCAGATGCCGTCGACGTCCATGATGTCGGCACCCGAGCGGGACTTCAGGTCCAGCGCCAGCTTCGTCTTGTACGCCTCGTCGTCCACGCCCTGGCCGCGGAACGCCACCTTCGCGGTGACGCCCTTGGCCTTCTGCGCCGCGACGAACGCCGGGATCACCCTCCTGGTGATCCACTCGGCCTCTTCGGTGTTCTTGCCGCCCTCGATGGCGTTCCGGGTGATCGTCAGGGAGAAGCTCTTGGCGCCCTTGCCCCGGTCGGGATCCGTCGAGGATCCGCCGCCGCCGCACCCGGCGAGCAGCGCGCCCGCCATCGCGAGCGCGGCCGCCGCGCCGATCCGCCTCCTGGAGAAGTCCACGGTGACCTCCTACAAGCGTCACCTCGAACGTGAACGAAGAATCCGATCACGTAAAGACCCCGGCGGCCACTTCTTCGATCAAGGGTCCATGAGCTCGGCGGAGCGGGCCGCGAACGCCTCCATCGCCTTGGCGGTGATCGGGCCGGGAGCCGCCGGGAGGACCGTGCCGTCCACCGCCCGGATCGGCTGCACGTCCCGGGTCGTGGACGTCAGGAACGCCTCGTCGGCGCGGTACAGGTCGTCGAGCGCGAGGTCCTCCTCCTCGCCGCCGCACCACTCCAGCGTCAGCGCCCGCGTCACCCCGGCCAGGCAGCCCGACGACAGCGGCGGCGTCACGAGCCGGCCGCCGAGGACGACGAAGATGTTGCTGCCCGTCCCCTCGCACAGGTTCCCCGCCGTGTTGCCGAAGACGGCCTCGCCGCCGCCGCGCTCCTTCGCGTACGCCAGCGCCAGCGCGTTCTCCGCGTACGACGTGGTCTTCAGGCCGGACAGCGCGCCCCGCTCGTTGCGCGGCCACGGCACGACCGTCACGTCCGCCGTCGGCGGGAACGGGTCCTGCGGCCCCGCGATGATCGACACGGTCGGGCCCGCGTCGCCGCGCGCCGACCCGAGCGGCCCCGGGCCGCTGGTGTAGGTGATGCGGACACGGGCCAGCGGCCACTTCGGCGCGGCCGCCAGCACCTCCAGGGTGCCCTGGGCGAGAGCGTCGTGGTCGGGCTCCGGCAGCCCCAGCCCGGCCGCCGACCGGGCCAGCCGGCGCAGATGCCGGGTCAGCGCGAACGGCACCCCGTTCGCCGCCTTCACCGTCTCGAAGATCCCGTCGCCGACGAGCATGCCGTGGTCGAACACCGACACCACCGCCCGCTCGGGATCGACCAGTTCCCCGTTCAGCCAGATCCTGGCCTGCGCCGTCACCGGAAGCCACCTCCCCAAAGCCGGACCGCCGCGGCCCGGACTCGCGCCCTTCGCACGACCGTCCCCGGCCGATGGCCCCACAGTACGGCGCACGGGGCCGCCGGTTCGAGTTCTTCGCGCCGGCCGCGGCACATGCGGACCGCCGAAACGGGAGGAACCACCCGGACGGTCAGGGCAGCACGCAGCCGAACGAATCCGCCAGCCCCCGGCGGCCCGCCTCCGTCACCAGCAGCGCCCGCCGGGTCGTCCCCCGCTCGAACCAGCCCAGCTCCATCATCCGCTCCGTCAGCGCCGCGCCCAGCGCCCCGTTCAGATGCGGCCGCCGCTCCGTCCAGTCGAGGCACTGCCAGGCGAACCTCCGCCGCGCCCGCCGCAGCGCCGCGACGTCCAGCCCCAGCGCCCCGAGACGCTCCTCGCCCTTCTCCGTCACCTCGAACGCGTCCGCGCCGTCCGCCACGATCAGGCCGCCGTCCAGCAGCGCCGCGAACAGCGCCACCCCCGCCTCCCCCGCGAGATGGTCATAGCAGGTGCGCGCCTCATGCAGCCGCCGCGCGTCCCGCGACTGCCGCAGACTCCGCACCTCCACCGGCGGGCCGATCCGCGACAGCGCCTCGATCACCTGCGCGACCTCCCTGCCCCGCAGCCGGTAGTACCGGTGCCGGCCCTGCCGCACCACCGTGACGAAACCGGCGTCCAGCAGCTTCCCCAAATGCGCGCTCGCCGTCTGCGCGCTCACCCCCGCCGCCCGCGCCAACTCCCCCGCCGCCAGCGGCCGCCCGTC
The DNA here is from genome assembly GCF_040677125.1 of Actinomadura sp. NPDC049382. Classification (NCBI taxonomy): domain Bacteria; kingdom Bacillati; phylum Actinomycetota; class Actinomycetes; order Streptosporangiales; family Thermomonosporaceae; genus Actinomadura; species Actinomadura sp. NPDC049382. The sequence continues at coordinate 531 of NZ_JBFARO010000135.1, read as the reverse complement.
CAGCAGCACCGTCAGCATCACCGCCCGCGCCCGATCCGCCAGCAACGCCGCCACCGGCGCGAAGTCCACGCTCACGACATGTTCCGACCCCATGCCACCGACCCTAGGCGACCCGTCCTTCGACGCCCGTCGAAGGATCGGGCGCACCCGCCGCCGAAACCCGGTTTGGGGAACGGCCCCCGACGCGCTAAAGTCTTCCTCGTCGCCGCAAGGCGCACGCGGAAGTGGCTCAGGGGTAGAGCATCACCTTGCCAAGGTGAGGGTCGCGGGTTCAAATCCCGTCTTCCGCTCTGAGGGGCCTTTCAGGCTATGACCCAGAAGGTCTCATTCTGGTGGAGTGGCCGAGAGGCGAGGCAACGGCCTGCAAAGCCGTGTACACGGGTTCAAATCCCGTCTCCACCTCAACGCCGTACCTCCCCCCGGAGGCCACGGAAACGGGCGATTAGCTCAGTGGGAGAGCGCTACCTTGACACGGTAGAGGCCACTGGTTCAATCCCAGTATCGCCCACTTCGGAGTGGGAGTGGTGTGCT
>NZ_JBFARO010000134.1:0-21525 GCF_040677125.1 Actinomadura sp. NPDC049382 | reverse complement strand
CGGCCGCCCCGGCGAGATCGACGTCCAGGTCCGCCCCGAGCACCGGCGGCACGGGCTCGGCGGCCGGCTGCTCGCCGCCGCCGCGGGCGGGCTGCGCGCCGACGGCCGCGCCAGCGTGATCGCGCAGGTCCTCGCCGGGACCCCGGCCGTCCCGTTCTTGGAGTCGCTCGGCTTCGAGTGCGTGCTCACCCTGCGCGGCATGGTGCTGCGGCTGGCGGACGTCCCCCCGGAGCGCGTCGCGCGCCTGCTCGCCGAGGCGCCCGCCGGGTACCGGCTGGCCCGCTGGCGGGGCGTGGTGCCGGACGCGCACGCGGCGGCCCTGGCCCGCGCCAAGTACGCCATGGCCGACCTCGCCGAGTACGAGGGCACGCAGTGGGACGCGCACCGCGTCCGGGAGATGGCCGAGGTCGTCGCCAAGCGCGGCGACGACCTGTACACGGTCGCCGCGCTGCACGGCGGCGCGATCGCGGGGTTCACCGAGGTCGTCGTCCCGCACGACTCGGCCGGCCGGGCCGCGCAGTACGACACGGCGGTCGTCCCGGAGCACCGGGGCCGGCGCATCGGCATCTGGGTGAAGGCCGCGATGCTCGCCTGGCTGGCCGCCGAGCGCCCCGACGTGCGCGAGATAGAAACGGACAATTCGGGCGACAATGCGCACATGATCGCGGTCAACGAGGAGCTGGGATTCCGCACCGAGCGCGAGTCCCTGGAGTACCAGGCCCCGGTGGCCGCCCTGCCCTGACCGGCCGCTCCGGCCCGAAAACACCTTGCCGCCGCGGCCCGCCGCTCGGCATTCTTGGGGAGGCCGTTCCGGGAAATACCCGGCGGCCACGGAATTGCCGAAGCATTTCCCCATAGTTCACCGGAAGAACGCCGCGCCGTCGGCATTCTCCATTCTGCTCCGTACTACGGATCCGGGAATGGAGGGGTTCGGCGCGGGAGGATCCGGGTTCGAATCCCGGTGGGGGAGCGGCACACGGGCAAGGAGGTGACCCGGTGAACGTGCTCGTCCTGAACGCGTCGTACGAGCCCTTACAGAGGGTGGACCTGCGGCACGCCATCCGAATGCTGGTGCGCGAGGTGGCGGTCGTCGAGGAGGCGGAGGAGGGCCGGACCTTCGGCCGCTTCCCGGTGCCGCGGGTCCTGCGGCTCGTCCGGTACGTCGCGATGCGCTGGCGGCACGGCAGGCGGCCGCCGTGGAGCAAGCGCGGCGTGTACCTGCGCGACCGGGGCCGCTGCTGCTACTGCGGCGGGCGCGGGAACACGATCGACCACGTCCGCCCGCAGTCCCGCGGCGGCGGCGACACCTGGGAGAACACCGTCCTGGCGTGTGGGAAGTGCAACAACCGCAAGGCGGACCGGACGGTCGCCGAGGCCGGGCTCCGGCTGCTGTGGCCGCCGCGGGTCCCGCGCTGGGAGGAGCTCGTCGGCCCCTGACGGGGCGCGTGACGGGGCGTGCGACAGGGGGCGGGACCGCCGGACGGCGGTCCCGCCCCCTGGGCGTCTCGTACCATGTGCCCGGTCTCGGTGACTCTCGCGTGACAGTGTGTGTTTTGGGAAGCGTCTGAGGCTAAATGGGCGATTGTGGTAGCGTGCCGCCAATCTTGAGCTTTGTTATCTAGGAGTGATCTGTGGCGGCCCTCGATCCCGGTGGCAGGACGGCCCGTGCGGCGCGCGGGCGCACGGCGAAGCGCCTGGCGGCGATCGCGCTCGCGGTGGGCGTGTCGGCGGTGCTGCCGCCCGCGTCCGGGGCCGCCGCGAGGCTCCCGCAGGAGCCGAAGGACCTCAAGAAGGAGTACGCCAAGCTCAAGGAGCGCTCGGAGAAGCTGTCGAAGGAGTACCGGGGCGAGCTGGTCACCCTGGAGGAGGCGAAGAAGGCCGCCGAGCGCGCGGGCGCGGACGCGGAGAAGACCGGCCGCGAGTACGACGCGGCCCGCGTCGCCGTCGCGCGGATCGCCTCCACCACCTACATGACCGGCCGGCTCGACGTGATCCCGATGGTGTCCTCGGCCGAGCCGGGCGCCGCCGTCCGCGACGCCGCCGTCATCGAGCACATCACCCGCAACAACGGCCGCCGCATCGCCGAGCTCGAGGTCCTCAACACCAAGGCGGCGCAGTCGCGGGAGGCCGCCAAGAAGAAGCTGGCGACGGTGAAGAAGGAGATCGACGACCTGGAGGGCCAGCGCGCCCGGGTCAAGAAGCTCCTCGCCAAGTACAAGCCCGAGGTGACCAAGGCCCCCGTGAGCGGCGGCGGCGCCGGGCGCCCCGACGGGGTGAGCGGCAGCAAGTCGCCGATCGTGGGCAACTCCATGACCTCGCGGATGCGCACGGTGCTGCTGGAGGTCGACGGCAAGTTCGGCCCGTTCCCCACCATCGGCTGCGCCCGCCCCGGCGACCCGCAGGACCACGGCTCCGGCACCGCCTGCGACTTCATGGAGAGCACCGGCGGCAAGATGCCGAGCGCCTCAGCCCAGGCCCACGGCGACCGCGTCGCGCAGTACGTCATCGACAACGCCTCCCGCCTCGGCATCAAGTACGTCATCTGGAAGCAGCGCATCTACGACATGCGCAGCAGCGGCGGCTGGCGCCAGATGGAGGACCGCGGCAGCGTCACCCAGAACCACTACGACCACGTCCACGTCTCCGTCCTCTGACCCGGCGCCCGATCGGGCTACTGAGGGTCGAGGTCGACGACGGTCCCTTCGCGGGCTGAGCGGGCGGCGGCCTCGATGACCTCCAGCCCCGTGATCGCGTCGGCGAGCGTGGCGGGCGGCGCCGCCCCGTCGCGCAGGGCGCGGACGACGCCCGCGTAGAACTCCTGGTAGGCGCCGGGCGCGGTGGGCTCCGGGGACGTCTCGCCGGGTGTGCCCAGCAGCCCGTAGGCGTCGGGGTCGGCGATGCCGAAGCCGGGGTCCTTCGGGGTGAGGCCGGCGCGCAGCTGCTCCTCCTGCGGGTCCATGCCGGAGACCGTGTAGGACGCGCGGCTCCCGAGCACCCGGAAGCGCGGGCCGAGCTGGGCGGCGGTCGCGCTCATCCACAGGTGCGAGCGGACGCCGCCGGGGTGGGCCAGCGCTACGAACACGTCGTCGGGGGCGGTGGCGCCGGGGCGGCGGGTGTCGATCTCGGCGTAGACGCGGGCGGGGCGGCCGAACAGCGCCAGCGCCTGGTCGACGAGGTGGGAGCCGAGGTCGAACAGGATGCCGCCCGCGTCGCGGGGGTCGGTGCTCTCCTTCCAGCTCTCCTTCACCTCGGGCCGCCAGCGCTCGAACCGGGACTCGAACCGCCCCACCTCGCCGAGCGCGCCGGACTCGATCAGCCGGGCCGCCGTGACGTAGTCGCCGTCCCAGCGGCGGTTGTGGAACGGGAACACCGGCAGGCCCCGGACGGCGCTCAGCGCGGCGAGGGAGCGGGCGTCCGCCGCCGAGGCCGCGACCGGCTTGTCCACGACGACCGGGACGCCGGCGGTCAGCGCCGTCCGGGCCAGCGGCACGTGCTGCCGGTTCGGCGCGGCGACCACCACCAGGTCGTAGTCGCCCGAGGTGCCCCACAGCCGGTCCGCGCCGTCCAGGACCTCGGCCTCCGGGTACCGCTCCCGCACGGCCCGCTGCCGCTCCGGGGAGCCGGTGACGACCGCGGCGAGCCGCATCCCCGGCACCGCGGAGATCAGCGGGGCGTGGAACACCGAGCCGCCGGTGCCGTATCCGATGAGCGCAACTCGCAGGTCCATGCCCCGATCATGACCGATGCCGCCGCGGCGGCCGGGCGGCGGGGGTCGGATCGGCGGGTCGCGTGCGCCGGAAGGGGGTAGGGGAGTCGTAGGCTTTCGTCCGGGGTTGTGCCGGATCGAGGGGGACACGTTGCCCAAGCCAGTGCTGCTGACCGTCGACGACGATCCGGGCGTTTCCCGGGCGGTGGCGCGGGACCTGCGCCGCAGGTACGCCGAGACGTACCGGATCGTCCGCGCGGAGTCGGGGCCGCAGGCCCTGGACGCGCTGTCGGAGCTGCGGCTGCGCGGCGACGACACGGCGGTGCTCCTCGCCGACTACCGGATGCCCGGCATGGACGGCGTGGAGTTCCTGGAGCGCGCGATGGACCTGTTCCCGTACGCGCGCCGCGTCCTGCTGACCGCCTACGCCGACACCGACGCGGCGATCCGCGCGATCAACGACGTCGACCTCGACCACTACATGCTGAAGCCGTGGAACCCGCCGGAGGAGAAGTTCTACCCGGTGATCGACGAGCAGCTGGACGCGTGGGGCCGCCTCGACCGCCGCCCGCCGGCCGAGCTGCGGGTGGTCGGGCACCGCTGGTCGTCGCGCTGCTACGAGGTCCGCGAGCTCCTCGCCCGCCTCCAGGTGCCCTACAGCTGGGTGATGGACACCGACCCGGAGGGCGCCGAGCTGGTCGCGGCCGCCGGGTCGCCGGAGCTGCCGCTGGTGGTGACCGCGGACGGGACGGCGCTGTCGGCGCCGTCGGACGCCGAGCTGGCCGCCGCGGCCGGGGTGCCGAGCACGCCGTCCACCGGGTTCTACGACCTGATCGTGGTGGGCGGCGGGCCGTCCGGGCTCGGCGCGGCCGTGTACGGCGCGTCCGAGGGGCTGCGGACGGTCGTGGTGGAGCGCCGCGCCCTCGGCGGCCAGGCCGGGCAGAGCTCCCGCATCGAGAACTACCTGGGCTTCCCCGACGGGGTGAGCGGGGCGCAGCTCGCCGACCGGGCCCGCCGGCAGGCCGACCGGTTCGGCGCCGAGCTGCTGCAGGCCGGCGAGGTCGTCGGGCTGGAGTCGCGCGGCACCGCGCGGGTGGTGCGGCTGTCGGACGGCACGGAGATCGCCGCGCACGCCGTCATCCTCGCCAGCGGCGTGTCCTACCGGCGCCTCAACGCCGAGGGCGTGGAGGACTTCGTCGGGCGGGGCGTGTTCTACGGCGCCGCGCTCACCGAGGCGCCGTCCTGCGAGGACGAGGAGGTCGCCGTCGTCGGCGGCGCCAACTCCGCCGGGCAGGCGGCGGTGCACCTGGCGAAGTACGCCAGGAAGGTGCACATCATCGTGCGGGCCGACGGCCTGGAGAAGTCGATGTCGCACTACCTGATCGAGCAGATCGCGGCGACGCCGAACATCGAGGTGCACACGGGCAAGACGGTGTGCGCGGCGGAGGGCGCCGACCGGCTGGAGCGGCTCACGTTCGCGTCGGCGGCCGGGAAGAAGACCATCGACGCGCACTGGTTGTTCGTGTTCATCGGCGCGGAGCCCGGCACGGACTGGCTGGACGGGTTCGTCGAGCGCGACGCGCGCGGGTACGTGCTGACGGGCCCCGACCTGGTCGCCGGCGGGCGCCGTCCCGCCGGGTGGCCGCTCGTCCGGCAGCCCTACCACTTGGAGACGAGCGTCCCCGGGGTGTTCGCCGCGGGCGACGTGCGCTCGGAGTCGATGAAGCGCGTCGCGTCCGCGGTCGGCGACGGCGCGATGGCCGTCGCACTCGTCCATCGCTACTTGGAGCAGGCATGAGCACGGCATCGCCGGAGGAGCTGCGGGGGCTGTTCCTCTTCGAGGACCTCGACGACGAGAAGCTCGGCTGGCTGTCGCTGTGCGGGACGGTCGCCGAGTACCCGGCCGAGGGCGTCATCTGCGCGCAGGGAGACCCCGCCGAGTTCCTGTACGTGCTGCTGGACGGCGAGATGGCGATGACCCAGACCGTCCGGGGGCACGCCGTCGAGGTCAGCCGGACCGACCGCCCCGGCACCTACGGCGGCGCCGTGCAGGCGTACCTGGGGCACAAGATCGAGCAGAGGTACCAGCACTCGCTGCGGGCGACGCGCCCGGCGCGGGTGTTCGTGCTGCCCGCGCTGAAGTTCGCCAAGGCCGTCCGCAAGTGGTTCCCGATGGCCACGCACCTGCTGGAGGGCATCTTCTTCGGGATGACCAACGCGCGGCGGATCGTCGACCAGCGCGAGCGCCTCACCGCGCTCGGCACGATCACGGCCGGGCTCACCCATGAGCTGAACAACCCGGCCGCGGCCGCCGCGCGGGCCAGCGCGGAGCTCGGCGAGCGGCTGCTCGGCGCGCAGCGCGGCCTCGCCGACCTCGCAGCGCAGGGCGTCGACTGCACGCATCTGAGCGCGCTCGTGTCGCTGCGCCCGGCGCTGCCCGCGCCGCCGGCCGGCGGCCGGCGCAGCCCGCTGGAGGTCAGCGACGCCGAGGACGAGCTGGGCGACTGGCTGGAGGAGCACGGCGTCCCCGACGCCTGGGACCTCGCGCCGGGCCTGGTCGCCGCCGGGGTCGGGACCGAGCAGGCGGAGGAGGTCGAGCGGGCGGCCGGCGGGCACCTGCCGGCGGCGATGCGCTGGCTCGCCGAGGTGATGGAGGTGACGCAGCTCCAGACGGAGATCTCCGAGGCGATGGGCCGCATCACCGCGCTGCTGGACTCGGCGCGCCAGTACTCCCAGCTCGACCGCGCCCCCTACGGCCGGGCCGACCTGCGCGAGCTGCTGGACAGCACGCTGACCATGCTGAAGCGCAAGATCGGCCCGGACGTGACCGTGAAGCTCGACTACGACCCGGAGCTGCCGCCCGTGCCGGTGTTCGCGGCGGAGCTGAACCAGGTCTGGACGAACCTGATCGTCAACGCGCTCTACGCGATGCAGGGCGCGGGCACGCTGACCATCCGGACGGCGCGCGTGAACGACCACGCGCTCGTGGAGATCGGCGACACCGGGACGGGCATCCCCGACGAGGACGTCGACCGGATCTTCACGCCGTTCTTCACCACCAAGCCGGTCGGGCAGGGCACCGGGCTCGGCCTGGACATCTCCTGGCGGATCGTCGCCGACCGCCACGGCGGCGACATCAAGGTGGCGTCCTCCCTGCCGGGCGACACCCGCTTCCAGGTCCTGCTCCCGCTCACCGAGCCCGCCGCCGAGAACTCCGGCGACGGGTCCGGCGGGGCGGCCGGTGAGGGCTCCACGGGGTAGGCCGGGAGCACGGGCTACTCGAAGAGGTCGGGCTGCTCGCGGGTGATCTGGTCGTAGAGCGGCTGGTAGTTGATCCAGCCGACCAGGTCGTTGCCGATCTGCTCGTGGGTGAGGGCGGCGTTGTCGTGCTCGATCGGGACGACCTGCCCGGCGGCCTTGGCGAGGAGCTGCACCTGGCAGGAGCGCTCCATCGTGATGAACCACCAGGCCGCGGCGTCCACGGTGTCGCCGACGGTGAGCAGCCCGTGGTTGCGCAGGATGACGGCCTTGTGGCCGCCGAGGGCGGCGGCGATGCGCTTGCCCTCCTCCAGGTCGGTGACGACGCCGGTGTAGTCGTCGAACAGGCCGTGGTCCTGGTAGAACGCGCACACGTCCTGCGTGATCGGCTCCAGCTTCTGGCCGAGCGCCGACATCGCGCGGCCGTAGGTGGAGTGGCTGTGCGCGGCGGCGACCACGTCCGGGCGGGCCTGGTGCACCTGCGAGTGGATCGCGAACGCGGCCTCGTTCACCGGGTAGCGGCCCTCGACGACCTTGCCCTCGTGGTTCACCAGGATCAGGTCGCTGACCTTGATGTGCTTGAACGACATGCCGAACGGGTTGACCCAGAAGTGGTCGGTGCGCTCGGGGTCGCGGGCGGTGATGTGCCCGGCCACGCCCTCCTCGAACCCGAACTTGCCGAAGATGCGCAGCGCGGCGGCCAGCCGCTCCTTGCGGTGCCGGCGCTCGTCCGCGACGTCGTCGAACGCGGGCGGCAGCCGGAAGATCAGGTCGGTCGGCAGCTTCTCCAGGAACTCGTCCTCGTCGGACATCGGGGCCTCCTCGCCTCAGCCTGCCCCCACCGAACACCATGCGGCGGCGGCCCGGCTAGACCGGCGGCGCCCAAGCCGCGCGGGGCCGGTTGTCCGGCCGGGACAACGGGGGCGCAGAATGGGGGGATGGAGCCCGGCGCGGGCGACCGGTTCCTCCGGTTGCTGATCGAGCACGGCGACGACCCGGCGCTGCTGGAGGCGACGGTGCGCGCCGCCCGCGGCCGGTCGGAGCTGGTGGCGGCGCTGCCCGAGGAGGAGACCCGGCGGCACACCCGCGCGCTCGTGCGCGGCGTCGTGTCCGCGCTGCGCGGCGGCGGCCCGAGCGAGGAGGTGCTCGCGGCGGCGGCGCGGCTCGGCTCGGACCGCGCCCGGCAGGGGGTGCCGGTCGAGGCGTTCCTGGACGGCTTCCAGGCGGGCCGCGCCCACCTCGTCCGGACGGTCGTCGCCGGCGGCCGCCGGCTGGGCGTCCCCGACGCCGAGCTGCTGGACGGGGTGACCCGCATCGACGAGATCACCACGGCGCTCGTCCACCGGATGGTGCAGGCGCACCGGGTCGCCGAGCTGGAGCTGGCCCGCACCGCGCGGGAGACCCGCGGCCAGCTGCTCCGGCGGCTGCTGCACGGGGAGGCGGTCGCGGTCCGCGCGCCGCTCGACCCGGCCGCCGCGTACCACTGCGTGGTGTCGGACGTGAGCGACCCCGAGGTGGCGGCGCGGCTGGAGGAGGAGCTGACCGCCGCGGCGCCCGGCCTGTGCGGGCTCGTGGACGGCCGGTTCGCCGCCCTCGTCCCGCGCCTGCCGGACCCGGTGCCGTCCGGCCCGCCGGGGTCGCGCCGATGTACCGGCTCGGGCGCCGCGCGCTGCGGGCGGGCGCCGCCGCGGGCCTCACCGGGAGGCGGGAGCTGGCCGACCTGGCGCTGCTCACCGTCACCGCGGCCGAGCCGGAGCTCGGCGGGCTGCTCGCCGCCGCGCTGCTGTCCGGGCTGGACCCGGACGACCCGTTCCACCGGGAGCTGGCCGAGACGGCGCTGGCCTACCTCGACCACGGCGGCCGGATCGGCCCGACGGCGGCGGCGCTGCACGTCCACGGCAATACGGTGAAGTACCGGATCCGCCGATTCCAGCAGCTGACCGGGCGGCCGCTGCTCGACCCGGCGGGCGGCGCGGCGGTGGCGCGGACCGCGAACCGGTGGTGGGCCCTGCACCGCTGGCTCGCCGATGCCCGATCATGATGGAGCGAGGAGAACGGAGACACGGGTGAACGCACCGAAGATCGGCGCCGTGCTGTGGCCCATGCGGTCGTGGCCGGAGGCGGGGGAGCCGTGGCGGCGCGCCGAGGACCTCGGGTTCCGGCACGCCTGGGTGTACGACCACCTGGCCTGGCGGGGCGCGACGCCCTGGTACGACGCGTACACGACGCTGGCCGCGGCCGCCGCGGTCACCTCCCGGATCCGGATCGGCACGCTGGTGACGTCGCCGAACTTCCGGCACCCCGTCCCCACCGCGCACGCGATCAAGACGATCGACCATGTGAGCGGGGGCCGGCTGACCGTCGGGATCGGGTCCGGCGGGACGCACCGCACCAGCGACGCCGGCGTCCTCGGCGGACCGGAGTGGTCCCCGGACGAGCGGGCGTCCCGGTTCGCCGAATGGGTGGAGCTGCTCGACCGGCTGCTGACCGGGCCGCGGACGACCTTCGAGGGGACGTACTACAGCGCGCGGGAGGTCGTCGAGGAGCCCGGCTGCGTCCAGCGCCCCCGGGCGCCGTTCCTCATCGCGGGGAACGGGCCGCGCGGGATGCGGGTCGCCGCCCGGCACGGCACCGGCTGGGTGACCAGCGGCCACGCCGAGGGCAGGGAGCCGCAGGAGGTCGTCCGGTCCCGGCTCGCCGCACTGAAGGCCGCCTGCGACGAGGAGGGCCGCAAGCTCGACGACCTCGTCCTGATGACGGGGTTCACCGGGGAGCCGTGGCTGGCCTCGCCCGGCGCGTTCGCCGACCTCGCGGGCCGCTACGCCGAGCTGGGCATCACCGAGATCGCGCTGCACTGGCCGCGCCCCGGCACGCAGTTCGACGCCGACATGAAGGTGTTCGAGGCCGTCGCCGCCGAGCACGGCGGAGCCGGCTGATGCCGTTCGTGCTGCTGGCGTTCGCGATCGCCTTCGAGGTGACGGCGACGCTGGCGATGCGGGCCTCGGAGGGGTTCACCCGGCTGTGGCCGTCGCTGATCGTCGTGGCCGGGTACCTGGTCTCGTTCGTCTTCATGGCCAAGGCGCTGACGTCGCTGAACGTGGGCCCGGTCTACGCGATCTGGTCCGCGCTCGGCACGATCGGCGCGTTCGCGGGCGGCGTGCTGCTGTTCGGCGAGCAGCTCAAGCCGCTCACGATCGCCGGCGCGGTCATCATCGTGATCGGGGTCATCGTGATGAACCTCGGCGGCGGGGTGCACCAGGGCTGACCCCGCCGGCCCCCCGCCGGCCCCCGCCGCCGGTCAGGCGGGCTCGGCGAGGGTGGTGACGCGCTGCTGCTCCAGCTGGCCGCCGATCAGCTCGGTCGGGGTGCAGCCCGACAGGGCGCGGAACTCGCGGTTGAGGTGCGCCTGGTCGTAGTAGCCGCAGGCGGCCGCGGCGTCGGCGAGCCCGGCGCCGCCGGACAGCAGCTCGAGGGCGCGCCGGAACCGCAGCACCCGCGCCATCACCTTGGGCGGCAGCCCCACCTGCTCGCGGAACCGGTGGGTGAGGTGCTTGCGGCTCCAGCCGACGTCGGCGGCGAGGTCGCCGACCGTGACGCCGGCGCCGCCGTCCAGCAGCCGCCACGCCCGGGCCACCTCCGGGTCGGGGGCGGGGCCGACGTCGAGGCGGCGCAGCAGGAAGGCGTCCAGCAGGTCGAAGCGGGCCGCCCAGGACGGGGCCTCGGCGAGCCGCTCGACCAGCACGCGCGCCTCGCTCCCGAGCAGGTCGGGCAGCTCCACGGCGGCGTTGGTGAGGCGGGCCATCGGCACGCCGAGCAGCGAGTAGGCGCCGAGCGGGGTCACGTCGAGCTGGATGCCGCGCTGCCCGCCGGGGCTGAGGTACATGCCGTGCCCGTCGTGCATGCCGGCCACGAACGACCCGTACGAGCGGTCGCCGACGCCCGGGTCGGGGACCGCCAGGTGCAGCGGCGGGCCCATGTTGAGGATCACCACGGTGGTGCGGGTGGGCAGCGTGCGCATCCGGCTCGGGGCGGCGAGCGTCTCCCAGTAGCCGTCGTAGGAGCGCAGGAACGGGCGCAGGGCCGGGTGGGGGCGCCCCCGCGCCAGGTACCAGCCGCCCCGGTCGGTGACCGCGACCGCTCTGTCGGTCATGCCCCCAGTCCTACCACGCGGGACCGACGGAACCGGCTACTCGTACATCTGGCCGCACACCGCGATCCGGGCGAGGTCGGCCCAGGTCATGGTCGTGATCGGGCGGACGTAGGAGCGGGCCGGCGGCTCCCCGGGCCGCGGCGGCAGCGGCACCCGGGCGCCGTCGGCGGCGTCCCACCCGCCGAGGCTGCCGGCCACCGCGCACTCCAGGTACGTCGCCGGGTCGAAGTTGTACCAGCGGGCCGGGGTGGCGCGGGCGCCCGAGCCCGGCGGCCGGGGCGCGTCCGCGCCGAACCGCGCCCGCGGTCCCGGCGGGTGGACGAGGAAGTCCTCCAGGTCGGCGATCTGGGACAGCAGGACCCGCTCCCAGTCGGCGTACCCCTCCGGCTCGGCGCCGGGGAGCGCGAGGTCCTTGCCCGTCCACGCGGGGTCGAAGGCGGCGGGCGGGGTGGTGGACGCGGCGGCGAACATCGCCGCGACGTCGTCGGGCTCCAGCCGGGACTGGCCGCTCAGCGGAGCGCTGACCTTCCACAGCGACCGCAGGAACGCCGACAGCGACCAGGACGCCGCGCGGGCCTCCTGGCCGAGGTGCAGGAAGACCAGGTACAGGTCGCGGTTGGTGCGCACGGCCGGCCCCGGCGGCCCCTCCACCCAGTACGTCTGCTTGTGCTGGACGCCGCTCTCCATCACCAGGACCTGCGCCAGCGCCGCGATGCGCGAGTCGTGGGCGGCCACCTGGAAGGTGTTGCCGAGGTCGTCCCGGCGCATGACGTCCCAGGTGTGCATGCGGCTCCTTCACAGGTCGCGGTGCGGACTCCACGGCCCCGCACAGAAAGTGTGCCATTCCGGACGCCGACCGCCAGTAGCGGCCATGTCACTTTCCGGACTCGAAGTCGTGGCCCCTCCGCTCATGCGGTACGCGGCGGAGACGGGTACCGGCCCGGCGGCGGCCGCCGCCGGACCCGTCCCGGTACCGCTCAGCGCTTGGAGCGGTGGATCACCTGCAGCTCGGTGAACCCGTACAGGCCCCACGGCCCGTTCTCGACGCCGACGCCGCTCCACTTGAACCCGCCGAACGGCTGGCTGGGGGAGAGCGCCAGGTGGGTGTTGACCCACGCGGTGCCGCACTCCAGCCGCCCGGCGACCTCGGCGGCCCGGTCGGTGTCGGTGCCCCACACCGAGCCGGACAGCCCGAAGTGGGTGCCGTTGGCGCGGGCGAGCGCGTCCTCCAGGTCGGTGTACCTCACGATGGGCAGCGCGGGGCCGAACTGCTCCTCGTCCACGATCCGGGTGCCGTCGGAGAGGTCGGCGAGGATCGTCGGCTCGAAGAAGTAGCCGGGGCCGTCGATCGGCCGGCCGCCGGCCGCCGCGCGGGCGCCGCCCGCGAGCGCGTCGGCGACCAGCTCCGACACCCGCTCGTACTGCGGCCTGTTGTTGACGGGCCCGTACTGGACGCCCTCGTCCATGCCGTTGCCGACCTTGGCGGCCTTCGCCCGCTCGGCGAGGGCGTCCACGACGTCGCCGTAGAGCGCGTCCGGCACGTACACCCGCTTGATCGCCGAGCAGACCTGGCCGTTGTTCTGGAACGCCGCGCCGAACAGCCTGTCGGCGACGGCGGCCGGGTCGGCGTCGTCCAGCAGGATCGCCGGGTCGTTGCCGCCGAGCTCCAGCGTGACGCGCTTGAGGTCGGGCGCCGCCGCCGCGGCGACGCGCTTGCCGGTCGCCACGCTGCCGGTGAAGCTGATCTTGCGCGGGACGTCGTGCGCGGTCATCCAGGCGCCGAGGTCGTCGCCGCCGGTGACGACGTTGAGCACGCCGGGCGGCAGCACGTCGCGCAGCACCTCGCCGAGCTTGAGGCTGGACAGCGGGGTGAACGGGGACGGCTTGAGGACGAGCGTGTTGCCCGCGAGCAGCGCCGGGGCGATCTTCCACACCGCGAGCAGCAGCGGGAAGTTCCACGGGGTGATCGCGGCGACGACGCCCATCGGGCGGCGGACGACCTCGACCAGCGCGTTGTCGTCGTCCTGGATGACCTCGCGGGGCAGCTCCAGGTCGGCGAAGTACTTCAGCCACACGCCGGCGCCGACGACCTCCATGGTCGCGTCGGCGAGCGGCTTGCCCTGCTCCAGGGTGAGGATGCGGCCGATCTCCTCGGACCGGGCGAACATGACGTCGGCCGCCGCCAGCAGCGCCTTGCGCCGCGCGGCCTCGTCGCGGCGCCAGTCCGCGTAGGCGGCCTGCGCCGCGGCCATCGCCGCGTCGAGCTGCTCCCTGGAGGCGTCGGGCGCCTGCTCGGCCACCTCGCCGGTCGCCGGATTGATCACCCCGAAGGTGCCGGGCGCGTCCACGGCCGCGCCGTCGATGGTCATCGAGAAGGTCTCGGACACCGTTGATCCTCCGCTCAAGGGGTTACCGAACGAGATTCAGTATTCACCTTCGACGCGCGTCTGACGAGACGTGCCGCGCCCCGGACCGCCGCCGGACCGCGGCCCGGGCGGGGCGGCGCGCCGGTGGCCGGATCCGGCGAGATCCCCGCCCGCGGCGCCGAACGGAGTGATGATCATCACATGCGATCACGTCTCACCGCGGTGTTCGCCCTCACCCTCGCCCTCGCCGCATCCGGCGGGGCGACGGCGGCCGCAGCACCCACAGCGTCACCGCCCGCGCCCGTACCGTCCGCGCGGTCCGCGCCGCAGCTGGCCGACCCGCATCCCTGCGCGGGCAAGCCCGGCTTCACCTGCTCGTTCCTGACCGTCCCGCTCGACCACCGCGACCCCGGCAAGGGCACCCTGAGGCTCCAGGTGGCCGCGGCGGACAACGCCCGCGCGCCGAAGGGGGTCCTGCTGTTCCTGACCGGCGGGCCGGGCCAGCCCGGCGTCCCGTTCATCGACGGGATCACCGCGCGGCTGCCGGAGCTCGCGAAGAACTACCGGTTCGTCATGGTCGACCAGCGCGGCACGGGCGACTTCGGCGCCATCGACTGCCCGAAGCTGCAGGCCGAGGTCGGCAGCAGCGACATCGAGCCGCCCGCGCCCGCGGCGGTCGCCGAATGCGCCGGCGTCCTCGGGGACCGGCGGCACTACTTCACCACCGAGCAGACCGTCGGCGACCTCGACCTGCTGCGGCGGGCCCTTGGGGCGCGCAAGTGGACCGTGGACGGCGTCTCCTACGGCACCATGACCGGCGCGAACTACGCCGTCCGGTACCCGCAGCACGTGAGCAAACTGGTCCTGGACTCGGTGCTCCCGCACGTCGACCCGCAGGGCGACGACATGCTCTACCTCACGGGCCTCCGCGCCACCGCGCGCGTCCTGCGGGACGCCTGCACGGCGGCGCCCGCCTGCGGCTTCGACCCGGCGGAGGACCTGGCGTGGCTCGCCCGGCACCGCGACGACGCGGTCCTCATCTGGGACATGCTGGTGACCTACGAGTTCCTCGACCCGACCTACCGGGACGAGAACTCCCTGCCGGGCGGCGCGGGCGACGCCGTGGCGGCCGTCCATGAGGCGCGCCACGGCGACCCGGCGCGGCTCGACCGGCTGCTGCAGATGCTGAACTCCGGCGGCGACGACGTCACCCGGTACAGCTCCGGCCTGCACATCGCGACGATCTGCGGCGACGGCCACTTCCCCTGGGGGACGTCGGAGACCCCGCCCGCCGCCCGCCCCGCCGCGCTGGAGCGGGCGCGCAGGCGCCTTCCCGCCCGCGCCACCTGGCCGTTCACCGCCGACACGGCCGTTGGCAACGGATTCGTCCAGGAGTGCCTGCACTGGCCGTGGTCGCGGCACACCGCCGAACCGCACCGGACGAAGCTCTCCGTCCCGGTCCTGCTGCTGAGCGGCGACCGCGACCTGTCCACGCCGCTCGAATGGGCGCGGGAGGAGCTCCGCAACGCCCCGCGCGGCCGGCTCGTCGTGGTGAAGGGCGCCTCGCACTCCATCCAGAACCGCGAGCGCGGAACGCAGGGGCGCGAGGCGGTCTACCGCTTCCTCAACGGCTGAGCCTTCACGAGGCGTAGACGCGGTCCAGCAGGTCCCGGTAGCCGCGCAGCGCCAGCCGGAGCCGCTCGGTGTCGGCCTGCCCGCCGCCGTCGAGGCCGTCCGACAGCGCCCGCCGGTGCGCGGCGATCGCGCGGCCGAGGGCCTCGGCGGCCTCGGCGGCCAGCTCGTCCGCCCGGCGGACCGCGGCGCCCGGATCGTCGACGAACGCGGACTGCACCTCGCGCCAGCGCTCCCGGAACCGCTCGGTCTCGGCCGGGTCGAACAGCCCGTCCGGGACCGCGGCGGGCTCGGGCTTCACGGCGGGCATGGGGTCCGGGGCCGTGTCCGGGACGGGCTCCGGCGCGTCCGCCACCGGGGGCTCCGGTGCGGGACCGGCGACGCGGGTGTCGCCGGGCAGGCCCGGGGCCGGTACTCGCTCAGCGTGCCGCCTGTGCTCCATGGGGGTCAGCTCCTCGGGGTCTCGGTGGACGCCGGCGCCTCGGGCGCGGGCGCGGGCCCGTCCGCGGCGTGCCGCCCGGCCCGCTCCCGGCCGGGTGCGCCGAGCAGCTCCTCGAACAGGGCGCGGTAGTGCACCATGGCCTGCCGCAGCTCCTCGGTGGACGCCTCCCTGGACGCGGCCCTGCCGCCGATCGCGTGGGCGCGCCGGTAGTGCTCCATCGTGCGGCCGTGCTCCACGGACAGGTGGGCGACCTTCTCCTCGAACCCGTGCGTGGGGTAGCCGCGCTCGCCCATCACGACCGTGACGAGCCCGTCGGCCTGCTCGACCGCCGCCGCCGGCGTGTCGACGAACCGCTCCTGAACGCGGACCCACTGCTCGTGGTACTGCTCGCGCTTGCCCGGGTCCAGCTCGCGCAGCTCCAGCTCCTCGTGGCGCCGCTCGCGGGAGAGCAGCTCCCGCTCGGCGGCCGCGCGGCCGCCCGCGTCCCGCACGGCCCGGTCGTACTCGGGGCCGAACCGCCGCCTGAGCCGCCGCGTCCGGGACCTGGTGCGGGCCAGGTGCGCCGCCGCGGCGAGGACGGCGACGACGACTACGGCGATGACGACCCATATCGCGGTCGACATGGTCTCCTCCAGCGTGCGTCGGATCAGGATGAGACCGCGATGCCCGGTCAATGGCGTTCAAAACGAACCACCAAGAAACGGTCATCCGCCGCAGGCCGGTTATGGAGCCGGGTGAGCTGCGGCTCTGGACAAGGTCATCTGAGTGGATTTACTGCGCTATGCCCGACTCGCATGTTGTGATTGGGGCGCTACCGGAATGATGCGCGCCCTGCGGCGGGCGCGCGCGAATGGATGTGATGCGCGGTGCGCCACGCGTTCGGCCTCGTCCTCGGCGTCCTGCTGACCCCAGCCCTGCTGTACGGCGCCGCCTGGGGCTACGTGCAGGCCGGCCGGTCCTTCGACGGCACCGGGCAGGAGATCACCGACCGCACCCGCATCTACGGCGCGTTCGCCCTGCTCGCCGCCGTCGGCCTGGTGACGGGCGTGGTCATCGTCGCGCGCTGGGCGTCGCCGCTGGTCTCGCTGGTGCCCGCGCTCGCGCTGCTCGGCCTCTCCGGCTGGTTCCTCGCCGACCCCGGCACCGTCCTCGACCTGCCCGGCCGGGTGCCGCCGGCGGGGGACCTGGACGCCGGGCTGCGCATGCTGCTCGGCTCCGGCCTGTACGCGATGATGGGGTTCGCGCTGCTGATGCCGGCCTGGGCGCCGCGCCGCTGGGGTTCCGAGCGCGACGACGACGCCGCCGACCTCGACTTCTACAACGCGATGGAGCGCGGCGGCCGCGCCCGCTGAGGCCCGGCCGCCGCACCCCCCGCTCAGGACCGCTCCGCCTTCGTCACCACTTCACCTTCGTCACCACTTCACCTTCGTCACTGCTTCGCCTTCGTCACGAACTGGGTCGTGTAGGTCTTCGACAGGTCGATCCGGTCCTTCATCTCGCCGACCTCGGGCGAGAACTGCGCGAGCACCTTCAGGACGTTCTCCGCCGCGTCCGGCTTCATGACGCCGTCGCCGTTGAACATGCCGCCCGAGTCGCCGATCGCCTTCTCGTACAGCTTCGGGTCGCCGCCGGCGTAGTCCGCCGGCATCTTCGCCGCGATCTCCGCCGGCCGGTGCGCCTTGATCCAGCCGAGCGTCTTGACGAACGCGTTGGCGAGCTTCTGCACGGTCTCCCCGTGCGACTTCACGTACGCGCAGTCCATGTAGAGGGAGCTGGACGGGTACAGCCCGCCGAGCGCCGCGCGGGTGCCCTCCTCGGTGCGCATCTCGACCATGACCTTCGCCTTGCCGGTGCTGACCAGCTTGGCGATGGTCGGGTCGGTCGTCATGCCCGCGTCGATGCCGCCGTTGTCCATCGTGGAGATGAACGTCTGCCCGGCGCCCGCCTTCACCGTCGTGTAGTCGGACGTCTTGACGCCGTTGCGCACGGCCAGCGCGCGGGTGATGAAGTCGGTGGACGAGCCGGGGCTGGTGACGCCGAGCTTCTTGCCCTTGAACGCGGCCGGCGACGTGAGCTCGCCCGCCTTCGACGCCGCGACCATCTCGGCCTCGCCGGGGACGTCGGCCATCTGCACGACGCTCTGCACGCACTTGCCCTTGGTCTGCAGGTGGATGGAGTGGTCGTAGAAGCCGACGACGGCCTGCACGTCGCCCGAGATGAGGACGTTCTCGGCCTGCGCGCCGGCGGGCTCGGTGAGCAGCCGCACGTCGAGGCCCTGCTCCTTGAAGTAGCCGAGCCGCTCGGTCAGCTTGGCCGGCAGGTAGATGACCTTGTCGATGCCGCCGACCATGATCTTGACGGTGCCGCCGGAGCCGCCGTCCCCGCCGGCGCGGGAGCCGCGGCAGGCGGACAGGCAGGACAGGGCGGTGAGGGCGGCGAGCGCGGCGGCGCTCGCCCGGACGGTGGTGCTGGGCATGGCGGTTCTCCGGTCGTGCGGGGGTGGAAGGGGAACGGGGTTCAGATCTGGACGTCGTGGCCGGAGACGGACGGGCGCCAGCGCAGCAGCCGGCCCTCCAGCAGCGTGAGCAGCCACTCGGCGAGCAGGGCCAGTACGGTGATGATGATCATCCCGGCGTAGATCCCGGCCGCGTCGAAGGTGCCCTGCGAGTGGTTGATGAGCAGGCCGAGGCCCTTGTCGGCGCCGGTGTACTCGCCGACGATCGCGCCGATGATGGCGAACCCGAACGCCGAGTGCAGCGAGGCGAGGATCCAGGACGTGGCGCTCGGCACCACGATCGTCCACAGCACCTGCAGCCGGCCCGCGCCGAGGATCCGGGCGTTGTTCACCAGGTTCCGGTCGACCTCGCGGGCGCCCTGGAAGGCGTTGAAGAACACCGCGAAGAACACCAGCACGAACGCCGTCGCGATCTTGGACTGCATGCCGAGGCCGAACCAGATGATGAACAGCGAGGCCAGGATGATGCGCGGGATCGCGTTGACGGCCTTGATGAACGGCGCGCACACGTCCGACAGGAACCGGCTGCGGCCGAGCACGATGCCGAGGACCACGCCGCCCGCCGCGCCGAGCGCGAATCCCGCGACGGCCTCCTGGAGGGTGACGGAGATCTGCTCCCAGATCGAGCCCTGCGAGGTGCCGTCGGTGAACCAGCCGGCCAGCCGCTCCCAGATCTTGGACGGCATCGAGTAGTAGAACGGGTCGATCCAGTGCCGGGCGGCCAGCTCCCACGACCCGAGCCAGGCCGCGACGAGCGCGGCCCGGACGGCGTTGATGCCGGCGGCGCGGCGCAGCCCGGCGGTGCGGGCCCGCGCGATCGCCGCGAGCTCGCCGCCGTCGCGGTCACCGGTCCCGGCCCCGGCCGGGCCCGCGGCGGGCGCCTGCGCGATGGTCTCCGCGTCACGCGGCATGGCCGGCCCCCCTCTCCCGGGTGATCTGGACCTCTTCGCGCAGCGAGTCCCACACCTCGCGGTAGATGTCGAGGAACCCGCCGGTGAGGCGGACCTCCTCGGCGTCGCGCGGCCGGTCGAGCGGCACCTCGAACACGGCCTTGATGGTGGCGGGGCCCGCGGTCATCACCACGACCCGGTCGGACAGCACGAGCGCCTCCTCCAGGTCGTGGGTGACGAACACGACGGCCGCCCCCGAGCCCGACCACAGGCGCAGCAGCTCGTCCTGCATCAGGCCGCGGGTCTGGACGTCCAGCGCGGAGAACGGCTCGTCCATCAGCAGCACGGACGGCTCGTTCACCAGGGTCTGGGCGAGGGCGACGCGCTTGCGCATGCCGCCCGACAGCTGGTGCGGGTAGTAGCCCTCGAACCCCGCGAGGCCGACCCGCGCGACCCAGTCGCGGGCCTGGTCGCGGGCCGCGCGGCGGGACGCGCCCCGGTAGCGGGGGCCGGCCGCGACGTTGTCGAGCACGGACCGCCAGGGCAGGACGGCGTCGTTCTGGAACATGTAGCCGACGCCGTCCGGGATGCCGTCCACCGGCCGGCCCTGGACGAGGACGCGGCCCGCGGACGCCGGTTCGAGGCCGGACACCAGGGACAGGGTGGTCGACTTGCCGCAGCCGGTGGGGCCGACCACGGCGACGAACTCGCCGGGCCCCACGCTCATGTGCAGGTCGCGGACGGCCGTGTGCACGCCGCCCGCCGACCGGAAGCGCTTGGTGGCGCCGTCCAGCTCGATGACGGGCCCGGCGGGCCGCTCGGTGCGCTCTTCTGGGGAGCTCGCTTGTTCGGACACGGCCGCACCGTACGGATGTGGCGCGCGTCACCGGAACCCTTGCCCGCGATGTGCTCGCAAGCCGCGAATCCCCACGTTGCGCGCGTTACCGCGACTTCTGCGCGTTGTGCGCACGGTTCCGCCCGCGGGGGGCTGGGCGGCCGGGCCGGCATCGATTACGGTGACACGTCATGTCCGTGCGGCCCCGCATCTCCTTCGCCCGGCAGGTGCTGATCCTGCAGGTCGGCGTGGTCGTCGTGGTGGCCGTCCTCGGCTACGGCCTGGTCGCGTGGATGCTGGACGGCCGGCTCCGCGACCAGTACGGCCAGCGGGCGCTCACCGTCGCGCGGTCCGTCGCCGCCGACCCGGAGATCCGCGACGCGGTCGCGGCCGGCGACCCCGGGCGCACCGTCCAGGACCGGGCCGAGCGGGTCCGCCGCCGCACCGGGGCGCTGTTCGTCGTGGTGACCGACCACCGGGGCCTGCGCCTGTCGCACCCCAACCCGGTCCGCCTCGGCGAGCGGGTGAGCACCGACCCGTCCGACGCGCTCGCCGGGCGGGAGGTCGTGCGCGTCGAGCGCGGCACGCTCGGCCTGTCGGCGCGCGGCAAGGTTCCCCTGTACGGCCGGGACGGCGGCGTCCTCGGCGAGGTCAGCGTCGGGTTCGACGCCCGCGCGATCGACCGCGAGCTCGGCCACGTGCTGCGCGAGATGTCGCTGTTCGTCGCGGGCGCGGTCCTGCTCGGCGTGGCCGCGTCCGCCGCGATCGGGCGGCGGCTGAAGCGGCAGACGCTCGGCCTCGAACCCTACGAGCTGGTCGAGCTGGTCCACGAGCGGGAGGCGGTGCTGCACGGCGTCGGCGAGGGCGTCGTCGCCGTCGACACCGAGGGAAGGATCGCGGTCTGCAACGACGAGGCGGCGCGGCTGCTCGGCGTCACGCCCGAGCGCGGCGTGCCCGCCGGGGACCTCGCCGCCGAGGGCACGCTGCGGGACGTCCTGACGGGCCGCCGGGAGGCCGCGAACCTGTTCGTCACGGCGGGCGAGCGGGTCCTCGTCGTCAACCGGCGGCGGGTGCGCCGCGACCGCCGCGACCTCGGCGCCGTCGTCACGCTGCGCGACCGCACCGACCTGGAGACCCTCGCCCGTGAGCTGGACTCGGTCAGCACCCTGTTCGACGCGCTGCGCGCGCAGCGGCACGAGTACGCCAACCGGCTGCACACGCTGTCCGGGCTGCTCCAGCTCGGGCACGCCGCGGAGGCCGCCGACTACGTCGGGGCGCTGATGGAGGACGCGGCCCGCCGCGCGCCCGCGCCCGACACCCTGCCCGACCCGGTGTCGGACCCCTACCTGCGCGCGTTCCTGTCGGCCAAGTCCGCGGTCGCCGCGGAGAAGGGCGTCCGGCTCGACATCGGCGCCGCCAGCTACGTGCCCGGCCGCGTCGCCGACGCCCTGGACGTGACGACCGTCGTCGGCAACCTGGTCGACAACGCCGTGGAGGCCGCCCGGCTCGGCCGCCGGCGGCCCGCCCGCGTCGAGGTCGAGCTGCTCGGTGACGGCGCCGACCTGCACGTCACCGTCACCGACTCCGGCGACGGCCTGCCGGACGGGCTGCGCGAGGCGGTGTTCGACGACGGCGTGTCCACCCGCGACGCCCCGGCCGGCCGGGCCCGCGGGCTGGGCCTCGGCCTGGCGCGCCGCACCGCCCGCGCCCGCGGCGGCGTCGTGGCGTTCG
>NZ_JBFARO010000133.1:0-21850 GCF_040677125.1 Actinomadura sp. NPDC049382 | reverse complement strand
GGCGGCCGGACGGGCGCCGCGGTCGGCTTCGACCCGGCGGTGCTGCGCGACGCCGTCGCCCGCCAGCCCGCCCTGGAGGCGGCGCCCGGGCTCGGGCTGCTCGACCTCACCGAGCCGACCGAGACCGCCGTCGCGGCCGTGTTCGCGCACACCGCCGTCCTCGCGGGCCGGGAGGGCAACGCCGAGACCCTCGCCGAGGCCGGCCGCTTCTTCGGCCGCCTCGCGCACCTGCTCGACGCCGTCGAGGACCTCGCCGACGACCGCGCGGCGGGCGCCTACAACCCGCTCCTCGCCACCGGCACCTCCCTCGAGGAGGCCCGCCGGCACGCCGACGGCGCGCTGCACGGGCTCCGCCTCGCCCTCGCCGACCTGGAGCTGCAGCGGCCGCGGCTCGTCCGGGCCCTGCTGGACCGGGAGGTCGCCCGCTCGGTCGACCGCGCCTTCGCCGGCCCGGAGAACCAGTCGAAGCACGGCCCCCGGCCGCCGCGCCCCGGCTGGCCCGTCCCGTGCTTCACCGGGGCGGCCGTGTGCGTGACCTGCGGCGTCTTCCAGCCCGAGTGGAGCGACCACCACGGCGACTCGTGCGGGGACCGCTGCTGGTGCACCCGGCACTGCGACGACGGCTGCTCCGACTGCTGCGAGTGCTGCAACTGCTGCGACTGCGATTGCGACTGCTGCGACGGCTGCTGCTGCGACTGCAGCTGACCGTCCGTCCCGGGCCGGGCCACCGCCCGACCCGGGACGTGCCATCCCGGCGGGCTCAGTAGGGTAGACGAAGCCCTTCGACTCACTAGAGAACCCGGCCCTCCATGAACATCCGCAAGCCCCGCCGGGCCGCGCGGCGCCTCGGCGCCGTCGCCGCCCTCGTCCTCGCGCTCGGCGCCGCCACCGCGACCCCCGCCCTGGCGCACACCCGCCTGGTGAGCAGCACGCCCGCCAAGGGCCAGTCCGCGCAGTCGGTCACCGAGGTCAAGCTCGTCTTCAGCGACCAGATCCGCATGGCGCAGGTGGTCGTCAAGGACGACCAGGACAAGACGTACCAGTCGGGCCCGGCCGAACGCTCCGGCACGACGGTGACGCAGAAGCTGACGGGGCCGCTGCCCGCCGGGTCCTACACGGTGGCCTACCGGGTCGTGGGCGAGGACGGGCACCCGATCGAGGGCGACGGCCTGGCGTTCACCGCCGCGGGCGGCGAGGCCGCGGCGCCGGCGCCGGCCACCGGCGGGGTCGGCGCCGAGCAGCAGACGGGCGACGCCGCCACCACCGACGAGCAGCCGCTCAAGGTCGACCAGGAGCAGGCCGCCGAGAAGGACTCCGGCTCCGGGACGGTCCTGTGGGTGCTGATCGTCGCCGGGCTCATGGTCGGCATCGGCGTCGGGGTGGGCATCGTGTACCGCGCCAAGCGCAAGCACCAGGCGGCGACCGGGAAGTGAACCGCGGTGAATAAGGGCAGCCTGAGCGTCTGGCGGGCCGGCGCGGTCGCGGTGGCGGCCGCCGCCGCGGCCCTGGTCGCCGGCCTCGTCCTCGGCGGGTCGGTCACCGAGAAGGTCATCCCCGGCCTCGGCGACGCCGGCGCCCTCACCCGGTGGGGGCTGCCCGCGTCCCGTGCCGCGATGGACCTGCTGTCCGCGCTGACCGTCGGCGCCGTGCTGGCCGCCGCCGCGTTCCTGCCCGTCGAGGGCGGGCGCGGCGCCGCCCGGCTGTCCGCGGACGCGGTCGGCTACCTGCGCGCCGCGTCCTGGATCGCCGCGGGCTGGGCCGCCGCCGCGGCGGCCACCCTCGTGTTCACGGTCGCCGACGTGCTCGGCCAGCCGGTCGGGGAGGTCCTCACCGGCAGCGAGCTGAGCAGCTACGTCGGCTCGCTGCCGCAGGGCACCGCGCTCATGATCGTGGTGCTGCTGGCCGTGGTGGTGGCGCTGCTGGCGCGCACCACCACCACGCCCGCCGCCGCGTTCGGGCTGCTCGCCATGGCCGGGATCGCGCTGCTGCCCGCGCCGCTGACCGGGCACTCGGCCTCGGCCGCCAACCACTCCGTCGCGACGACCGGCGTCGCGCTGCACGTCGCCGCGGTCGCGCCGTGGGTCGGCGGCCTGGCGATCGTCGGCGCGCACGCGCTGCTGCGCCGCGACCGGCTGCCGGTCATGGCGGAGCGGTTCAGCCGGATGGCCCTGTGGTGCTACATCACCGTCGGGGTCAGCGGCCTGGTGAACGTGATCGCCCGGCTGCCCGACCCGGCCGAGCTGGCGACGACGAACTACGGCCGGCTCGCCCTCGGGAAGATCGTCGCGTTCGGGGTGCTCGGCTGGTTCGGCTGGTGGCACCGCGAGCGGACGCTGCCCGCGCTCGCCGCCGGCAAGCCGGGGGCCTTCGCCCGGTTCGGCTCGGTCGAGGCGGCCGTGATGGCCGCCACCATGGGCCTCGCGGTCGCGCTGGCGCGCACCGCGCCGCCCCCGCCGACCGCCCCGGAGTCGGCGGTCAAGTCGCTGCTCGGCTACGACATGCCGCCCGAGGTCACCCCGATGCGGCTGCTGACGCTGTGGCAGTTCGACCTGTTCTTCGCCGTCCTCGCGGCCGTCCTCGGCGGCCTGTACCTGGCCGCCGTCGTCCGGCTGCGGCGGCGCGGCGACTCCTGGCCGGTGGGGCGCACCGCCGCCTGGATCCTCGGCCTGGTGGCCATCCTCGCCGTCACCCAGACCGGCGTCGCCAAGTACGCGCCGATCCTGTTCAGCGTGCACATGGCGCAGCACATGGTGCTGAACATGCTGGTGCCGATCTTCCTGGTCGTCGGCGCGCCGGTGACGCTGGCGCTGCGCGCGCTCAAGCCCGCCCGGGTGCGCGGCGACCGCGGCCCCCGCGAGTGGCTGACCGCGCTGCTCCACAGCCGCTACCTCGCGGTCATCGCGCATCCCGCGGTGGCGACGCTGATCTTCGTGGTGAGCACGTTCGCGCTGTACTTCACGCCGCTGTTCGAGGCGGCGATGCGCAACCACCTCGGCCACATCGCGATGATGGTGCACTTCCTCGCGGCGGGGTCGCTGTTCTTCTGGGTGCTGCTCGGCGTCGACCCGGCGCCGAAGAAGCTGCCCTACCCGGCGCGGCTGATCCTGCTGTTCGTCACGATGCCGTTCCACGCGTTCTTCGGCATCGCGCTGATGAACATGAGCCAGGCGCTGGCACGCGGCTGGTACGGGGCCGTCGACCCGCCGTGGGGCACCACGATCCTGCACGACCAGCACACCGGCGGCGCGATCGCCTGGGCGTTCGGGGAGATCCCGACGTTCATCGTCCTGATCGTGATGGCGTTCCAGTGGTACGCCGACGACCAGCGCCAGGCCCGCCGCATGGACCGCAAGGCCGACCGGGCCGCGCGGCCGGGCGGCCGCGCCGAGGACGACGAGCTCGCCGCCTACAACGCGCGGCTCGCCAAGCTGGCCGAGCGCGACCGGGCCGCCGAGGGGCAGGGCAAGACCTGAGGGCGACGGCGGAACCGCGTCCCTCCCTCGCGCGGGGGAGGGCCCGCGGCGTCCCGTCTGCCAGGATCGATGCGTGTTGCGCGTGTTCCGGCCGCTGATCGAGCGGACCACCTGGCAGCGCTGGTCCCATCTCGTGGTGGGCGGCGCGCTGCTGATGCCGTACTGGTTCCTGGCGATGAGCCTCACGCCGCTGCTGCCGGTCGGCGACACCGCCGTGATGCTCGTGCTCATGCTGGTGGTGATGCCGGCCGCGGCGGTGTTCGTCACCGGCCTCGTGCCGACGGTGCGGCTGCTGGAGGGCTCGCTCGCCCGGGAGCTGCTCAAGGGGCCCGCCACCGCGATCGCCCCCGGTTCGGCGGCGTCGTGGGAGAGCCGGGTCCGGGCCGCGGCGTGGTTCACGCTGCACCTCTTCGCGGGCGTGGTGGTCAGCGGGCTCAGCCTCGCGGTGCCGCCGTTCGCGGCCGTGCTGGTCCTCGCGCCGATGGTGTCGTGGGACACCCGCCTCATGGAGGCGTGGGGGTGGGAGGGGACGTGGCACCAGTGGCCCGCGCCGCCGCTCGGTCTCGCGTCGCTGGCCGCGCTGCTCGCGCTGATCGTCGCGTCCGGGGCGCTGCTGTCCCGGCTCGCGCCGTGGTTCCTCGGCCCGTCCGCCGCCGAGCGGCTCGCCGACATGGAGGCCAGGGCGGTCAAGCTGGCCGAGCGCAACCGGCTGGCCAGGGAGCTGCACGACTCGGTCGGGCACGCGCTGAGCGTGGTGACCCTCCAGGCCGGCGCGGCCGGACGGGTCCTGGACAGCGACCCCGCGTTCGCCCGGGAGGCGCTCGGCGCGATCGAGGAGTCGGCCCGCGCCGCGCTGGAGGACCTCGACCACGTGCTCGGGCTGCTCCGCGAGGACCCGTCCCGCCCGGCCGCACCGCAGGCCACGCTGAAGGACCTCGGCCGGCTGCTGGAGCAGACCCGGATCGCGGGGGTGGCGCTCGACGCCGCCGTGGACCCGGCGGTCGAGCACGTCCCGGCGGCGGTGTCGCGGGAGGCGTACCGGATCGTCCAGGAGGGGCTGACGAACGCGCTGCGGCACGCGGGGAAGGTCCCGGTGCGGCTGCGGCTCGGCATCGCCGGGGAACGGCTGGAGGTGGAGATGAGCAACCCGCTCGGGGCGGCCCGCGGCGACGGCGCCGACCACGGCGGCGGCCGCGGCCTCGCCGGGGTCCGCGAGCGCGTCACCGTGCTGCGCGGCGACATGGCCGCCGGGGCCGACGGGGACGCGTGGCGGTTCCGGGTCTCGCTGCCGCTAAGGTCCGGAACATGACGATCAAGGTGCTGCTGGTCGACGACGAGCGGCTGATCCGGGCGGGCCTCGCCGCCATCATCGACGCCGAGGACGACCTGGCCGTGGTCGGCGAGGCCGCCGACGGCGCCGAGGTGCCGGACGCGGTGCGGCGGCTGCGCCCCGACGTGGTGCTGATGGACGTGCGGATGCCCCGCCTCGACGGCATCCAGGCGACCCGCCGCCTGCTGGAGACCGTGCCGGAGCCGCCGCGGATCATCGTGGTCACCACGTTCGAGAACGACGAGTACGTCTACGACGCGCTGAAGGCGGGCGCGCACGGCTTCCTGCTCAAGCGGACCCGGCCGGAGGAGATCCTGCAGGCGGTCCGGATGGTCGCGCACGGCGACAGCCTGCTGTTCCCGGCGGCGATCCGGGAGCTGGCTGCGCACCACGGCCCGTCCGGCGGCGGGGCCGGCGCGGACTGGCACGGCCGGCTCACCGAGCGGGAGGGCGACGTGCTGCGGCTGATGGCCAAGGGCCGCTCGAACGCCGAGATCGCCGCGGAGCTGTTCGTGAGCCCGCAGACGGTGAAGACGCACGTCGGCAACATCCTCGCCAAGCTCCAGGCGCGGGACCGCACCCAGGCGGTGATCCTCGCCTACGAGACGTCCTTCATCACGCCCGGCTGAGCTGGCAGCATGATCGCATGACGGACTTCCGGTTCGGGTTCAACTTCTTCGACATCCCCTCCCGCGACGAGTTCGCCGACCGGTGCCGGCGCGGCGAGCGGTACGGCTACGACACCGCGCTGGTGCCCGACCACCTCGGGGCCCCGGCGCCGTTCCCGACGATGGTCGCCGCCGCGGAGGCGACGGAGCGGCTGCGGGTCGGCACGCTCGTGCTGAACGCCGGGTTCTGGAACTCGCACCTGCTCGCCCGGGAGGTCGCCACCGCCGACCGGCTCACCGGCGGGCGGGTGGAGCTGGGTCTCGGCGCCGGGCACATGAAGTGGGAGTTCGACGCGGCCGGCATCCCCTGGGAGGGGTTCGGCGCCCGCGCGGAGCGGATGACCGGCATGATCGAGGAGCTGGGCGCGCTGTTCGGCGGGGACGGCTACGAGCGGCACCGGCCGATCGCCGAGCACTTCGGGCTGGCCGAGCTGGCGCCGGTGCAGCGCGCGGGGTTCGGCGGCTCGGGGCCGCCGCTGCTGGTCGGCGGCACGGGCGACACGGTGCTGCGGACGGCGGCGCGGTACGCCGACATCGTCGGGATCGCGGGGGCGTACCAGGTGGCGGGGGAGCCGCCGGGGACGTTCCGGCTGGGCACGGCCGCGGAGGCGGAGGAGCGGGTCCGGTTCGTCCGGGAGCACGCCGGCGACCGGGCGGACGCGATCGAGTGGAACGTGCTCGTCCAGCACGTCCAGGTGACGGCCGACCGGCGCGCGGAGGCCGAGCGGATCCGCGCCGAGCGCATGCCGTACATGGACGTCGAGGAGATCCTGGACACACCGTTCCTCCTGCTCGGGACGGAGGAGCAGCTCGCGGCGCAGATCCGGGAGCGGCGCGAGCGGTTCGGCTTCTCCTACACCACGGTGCACGCGCCGTTCCTGGACGTCCTCGGCCCGGTGATCGAGCGGGTCTAGGCGGGCGCATCGGCCGCCCCTTACACCTGATTTACCTGTCGGTAGCTAGAAAAGAGACATAAACGAACAAGGCCGACCGATCGGGGGATCATGGACGCCGTTACCCTGTCCGAGCTGCGCAAGCCGCGGGCCTACCCGGCGGTGTCGGTGCTGATGCCGACGCACCGCTCCGTCCCGGACAACCGCCAGGACCCGATCCGACTGCGCAACCTGCTGGCCGAGGTCCGGCGGCGGCTGCACGACGACGTCCGGGTCACGCCCGAGGCCGCCGACCATGTCGTGCGGGGGCTGGAGCGGGCGGCGGACGAGGTCGACCTGCGGCACGCCGCCGACGGGCTCGTGCTGTTCGCCGCGCCCGACGGGGAGCACCACTCCTTCGCGATCGGCCAGCACGTGGACGAGCGCGTCGTCGTGGACACCGGGTTCGCCACCCGCGACCTCGTCGCCGCCTACACCCGCACCCCGCGCTACTGGCTGCTGTCGCTGTCGGACCAGCGGACCCGGCTGTGGGACGGCCGCGGCGAGGAGCTGACCGAGCGCACCGGCGGCGGCTTCCCGGTCGAGCCGGAGCCGATCGACGAGGCCGGCTCCGGGCGGCTGGCGCGGCGCGCCGCGCAGGGCGGGGACGGCGAGCGGCAGCGCCGCACCATGCGGGACGTGGTGGCCGCGCTCGACCGCGTCCTGGCCCGGGACCGGCGCCCGCTGATCGTCGCCGGCGTCACCCGCCACCAGGCGTTCTTCGACGAGGTGGCCGGGCCGCACATCACCGTCGCGGGCCGCGTCGACGGCAGCTTCGAGGGCGCCTCGGCGAGCGCGCTCGCCGAGGCGGCGCGCCCGGCGCTCGCCGCCTACGAGGACCTCCGCGAGGTCGGCGTGCTGGCCGAGCTGGAGGCCGCGCGCAGCATCCAGCGCTACGCGGGCGGGCTCTGCGAGGTCACGCCGCTCGCCGAGGAGGGCCGCGGCGAGCACCTCGTCGTCGAGCGCGGCTACTACGCGCCGGCGGTGAAGGCCCGCGGCGAGATCGTCCCGGTGGACGGCATGCCGGGCGTCCTCCGGGGCGCGGACGTCGTCGACGACGCCGTGGACGACGTCATCGAGACGGTGCTGGAGTACGGCGGCGAGGTGACGTTCGTCTCGGACGGCTTCCTCGTCGACCACGGCCGCATCGCGCTGGTGACCCGCTACTGAGCCGCTACCGAGCCGCCGGGCAGGACGGGTCGTGCCAGAGCACCCAGCCGACCGACCAGTCCTCCCGGGCGTAGTGCCGCCAGCCCGCGGGGTGCCCCGGCCATGACGCGGCCGGGGACGTCCCGTCCGGCAGGGAGACCACGACCGTGCACACCCCGGGCGCGGGCGGGCGGCCGTCGCGGATGTCGGTCCGGCCGACGCGCGTCCACCAGACCGGGTACATGAGCTTGGTCCGGTCGAGGGCCCCGCCGACCTGTTCGTCCGGCTGGACCCGCGGCGCTTCGACGTGATCGTCGCCAACCTCGCCGGGAACGCCCTCAAGCACGGGCGACCGCCCGTCACGCTGCGCTTCGAGCGCGCCGCCGGCGAGCCCGGCGGCGGCGTGCGGGTCGTGGTCGCCGACCGCGGTCCCGGTCTCCCCGGCGACCTGCTCGCCGTGGTCTTCGACCGCTTCACCAAGGCCGAGGCGGCGCGCTCGCGCAGCGAGGGCAGCGGCCTCGGCCTCTCGATCGCCAGGGAGAACGCGCTGCTGCACGGCGGGACACTGGACGCCGCGAACGGGCCGGACGGCGGCGCGGTGTTCACGCTGTGGCTGCCGGACGGCAAGGGGGAGGAGCCCGCATGAGACGGCCGCACCGGATGCCGCGCGTGCTCGCGGCGGCGGTGGCCTGCGCCGCCCTGGCAGGCTGCGGGATCAGGCCGACCGGGATCGTCCGGGCGGGCGGGTTGCCGTCCGCCGGCGCCTACCCCGCCACGGTCACCGTGTACCTCGTCCACGGCGACCGGCTGCGGTCCGTGACGCGGCCCGGCCTGCCCGGCCGGCCGAATCTGGGCCTGGAGCAGCTGAACGTGCCGCCAACGGCGCGGGAGCGCGCCATGGGGCTGCGCACCGAGGTCGACACGCCGCTGGAGGCGTACGCGGTCGTCGACGCGTCCGGCCCGGTGGTGGGGCGCTCGCTGATGGTCGTCCGGCCGGCCGACGGCCAGCCGCGCTCGATGAGCTGGTCGCGGATCGCGATGGCCCAGATCGCCTGCACCGCGCAGGCCGTCCCGGGCATCGAGGGAGTCAGCCTGTGGAGCGCCCCGAACCGGGGCGGGGCCGCGTGGGCGCCGGTGACCTGCGACCGGTTCGCCGACCTGCTCGAATGATCAGTTGCGGGTCAGCCACTCGGTGGTGGCCTCGCCGAGGACCGAGCGGACGGCGAGGACGGCGATGCCGAGGGTGAGGACGGGCATCACGACCCAGCGCTCCACCTTGCCGTCCGTCCGCGGGACGAGCGGGACGTCGATCCGCCACGGCAGCGGCCAGAACACCGGGCAGCCGCGCGGTGTCAGGCAGTCGCCGACCACGTGCGCGAAGCAGCCGAGCGCGACCGCGAACCCGACGAAGCTCATATCGATCTTGTGCATCAGCCAGACGGCGACGAGGGCGAGCGCGCAGTCGGCGAGCGCCGACTGCGGCTCCTTGCCCTCGAAGTCCAGCCCGACGCCGCGCAGGCCCAACCCGACGATCATGAAGAGGCAGGCCCACCAGGCGTAGACGTAGTGGGTGGCGAGGGTGTCCATCGCCCAGCCCATGCCGACCGCGAACAGGATCGAGTGGGTGGCGTGCCGGTGCCCGCCCGAGATCTTCCCGATCCACTTGCACATGTGCTGGGTGATGGGGCCGAACGTGTTGGCGATGCGGCCGTTGTGGTGGTCGATGTCCGGCAGGATCGCCGCGCCCGCGCACACCACGGCGCCCGCGGCGACCTGCTCCACCGACAGCGACACCGCGTGGTCGCCGAGGAGCGGCTCGTAACCGAGCACCGGGACGGCGGCCAGCCACGCCAGCGCGCCGCTCAGGGCGTGCGTCTTGCCCATCATGTGCCGTTCCCCGCCTTCCAGACCGTCCCCACCGCCCGTACTCAGGGCGGGACTCTAACCGGCACCTGATCGTTTTCAGTGGCGACGCGCCGAAGCGGGCGCTACGTCCCTTTGATGCGAAACACGGGACTTCGGTTCCCCTCCGCCGGCCCGCGCCGGCCGCGCGCGCCCCGCGCGCGGAGACGACCGCCCCGACGTCCGCGTACTGAACCGGGGCGCCGTCCGGTCAGACCGGGACGAAGCGCCAGGCATCGGACTCCTCGCCCGGCTCGTACGGGGAGTCCAGGCGCTTGGCGAGCACCCCCGGCAGCCCCTGGTCGCGCGCCGCCGCCGCGACGGCGTCGCCGTCACCGGGGAACCAGGGCGCCGTCTGCCACGTCGGCCCCGACAGCCCGAGGCCGTCGAGCCGCTCGCGCCGCTCCCGGTACGGGACGTCCAGCAGCGGACGCCCGTCCAGATGGAGCACGTCGTAGAGCATGAACATCTCGCGGCCCTCCAGGACGGCCAGTTCCCCGTCCAGCACCGCGCGCCGGGAGCCGAGCTCGGCGCCGAGCCGGGAGCCGAGCCCGCCCGGGCCGTCCACGGCGCGGCCCCGCCCGTCGGTGAACCGGGTCCGCCCGCCCTCGACGTAGGCGGCCAGCCGCCGGCCGCCCCACCCGAACTCGAAGCCCCACGCGTCCTGGTCGCGGGGCAGCCGCGCCCGCTCCGCCGGGCGCATGGGGCGCAGCGACTCCGGCAGCGGCTCGGCGTCCGGGTCGGCCGGCGGGTCCATCCGGTGGATCATCCAGTTCCTCCCGCGCGTCCGGAACAGCACGTACCGGCCGGAGACCCGCGCGCCGTGGATGACGATCTTCACCTCGCGCTCGGACCACTTCTCCGTCTCGTACGTCCCGCGGTCCCAGACGGTCATCGTCCCGGCGCCGTACTCGCCGCGCGGGATCTCGCCCTCGAACGTCGCGTACTCCAGGGGATGGTCCTCGGTGTGCACGGCCAGGTGGTTCGTGTCCGGGCTCCACGGCAGGCCCTTCGGGACGGCCCACGACACCAGCACGCCGTCGCGTTCGAGCCGCAGGTCCCAGTGCAGGCTGGTGGCGTGGTGCTCCTGGACGACGAACGTGTCGTCGTTCCCGCGCGGCACGGCCGCGTCCGCGGGCACGGGCTCCGGTGTGCGTCCCGGATCGCGCTTGCCCCGGTACTCGGCGAGCTTGTCGCCGCTCTTCGCGTCCTTGCCGTCGTCGCCGGTCTTCTTGCGGCGGGCGCTCCTGTCCGAGGCGGCCCGCTCCTTCGGGGGCGTGTCCTTCTTCGGGGTCACGCCGGGGACATACCCGAGATCAGCGGATGAAGACGGCGTAGTCGGCGACGTCGCCCGTCAGGTCGGGCGGCAGCCCCGCGACGGCGGCCAGCTCCTCCGCGGACATGAACCCGCCCGCCTCCGCCCGCACTCGCGTGATCTGCGCCGCGAGCTCGGGGGTGATGCCGGGCAGCAGCGTCAGCGCCTCGGCGGGGGCGTGGTTGACGTCGACGAGCCCGCCGTCGTTGTACTGGCGCGGCAGGTCGGGCCGCCCGATCCGCAGCTCCTTGGCGAGCCCCGGGTCGGCCGCGGCCAGCTCCCGCGCCTTCTCCCGCAGCAGCCGGCGGCGCTTGACCTGCTCCACCACGGCCTCGTTGTCGACGCCCGACAGGCCGTGCGGGTCGAACACCCGCCGCCGGATCAGGAACGCGTGCCCGCAGCCCACCACCGCGAGCACGAACAGCAGCACGCCCACCAGGCGCTCGGCGCCCTCTTCCTTGCCGATGTCGGGGAGCAGGAACATCGCCAGCGCGAACACCCCGACGTAGGCGGCCGTGGACACCATCAGGTGAGCGCTGCGGCGCCACAGCGCCGCCGCCGCGAACGTGAACGGCGTGGCGTAGCCGAGGGTCAGGAACGGCAGCGCCGCCCACGTCACGCTCAGCGCCGCCCGCCCCGGAGGCATGCTGTCGGACGGAACCCTCGGCTCGTACGGCGCTGGGGCGTTCATCCAGAAATTCTCCCGGCCGGCTGGGGCGCTGAATCGGACTCTAGATCAAGGGAACCGTCACGGGAGGGTGAGGATTTCGTGGCCGTCATCGGTCACCAGCAGCGTGTGCTCGAACTGCGCGGTGCGCTTGCGGTCCTTGGTGACGACCGTCCAGCCGTCCGGCCAGATGTCGTAGTCGTGGGTGCCGAGCGTCAGCATCGGCTCGACCGTGAACGTCATCCCCGGCTCGATGATCGTCGTCGCGGCGGGGTCGTCGTAGTGCGGGACGACCAGGCCCGAGTGGAAGGTCGTGCCGATCCCGTGCCCGGTGAAGTCGCGGACGACCCCGTACCCGAACCGCTTGGCGTACGACTCGATGACCCGCCCGATCACGTTCAGCGCCCGCCCCGGCTTGACCGCGCGGATGCCGCGCATCGTCGCCTCGCGGGTGCGCTCCACCAGCAGCCGCGACTCCTCGTCGACGTCGCCGCACAGGAACGTCGCGTCGGTGTCGCCGTGCACGCCGTCGATGTAGGCGGTGATGTCGATGTTGACGATGTCGCCGTCGCGCAGGACCGTGTCGTCCGGGATGCCGTGGCAGATCACCTCGTTGATCGAGGTGCACAGCGACTTCGGGAACCCGCGGTAGCCCAGCGTCGACGGGTAGGCGCCGTGGTCCAGCAGGAACTCGTGGCCGATGCGGTCGAGTTCGTCGGTGGTGACGCCCGGCTTGATGTGCGCGCCGACCTCCGCCAGCGCCTGCGCCGCGATCTTCCCCGCCACCCGCATCCGCTCGATGATCTCGGGGGTCTTGACGTCCGGCTCCCCGGTCTTCGGCCGCTTCTTCCCCACGTACTCCGGGCGCGGAATGGCCGACGGGACCTTCCGCATCGGTGAAACGGTGCCGGGCCGGAGCAGCTGGGTCGTCATAGTGATGGAGTGTAGTCAGCGGGATCGGGGCAACGAATCCCGCAGAGCGAGAGGAGCGCCGATGGCCGACGACGGTGACTGGTGGTTCTGCCTGAAGCACATGAAGCCCGAGCACGGGCCCGGGTGCCCCGGCAAGGACCGGATGGGGCCGTACAGGTCCGAGGGCGAGGCCGCGAACGCCATGGAGCTCGCCCGCGAGCGCAACGAGTCCTGGCGCCGCCAGGAGCCCGACGACTGATCAGCCCCCCACGGGTCGCCCAACGACGGGTGTCACTCCACGACGGGCCCGGAGACCGCGTCGAGGAGCCTGGCGAGCCGGACGCGGAGCCCGCGGGGCGTCCGCGCCGGCTCCCGCCCGGCCGCCGCGCTGACGAGGTGCTGCGCCCCGTCGAACGACATCAGCGCCTCGTCCGGCGGGACGGTCAGCGCCTCGTGCGCGAG
This sequence comes from Actinomadura sp. NPDC049382, assembly GCF_040677125.1. Lineage (NCBI taxonomy): Bacteria > Bacillati > Actinomycetota > Actinomycetes > Streptosporangiales > Thermomonosporaceae > Actinomadura > Actinomadura sp. NPDC049382. The sequence goes on along the minus strand of NZ_JBFARO010000133.1, from coordinate 9,040 downwards.
GCCCCGCAGCTCCCGGTCGCCGCCCTCCAGCGCCAGCACGGTCGCGCCCGTGCGGCGGGCGTCGTCGACCCGCTCCAGCAGCGGGACGGGCGCCTCCTCCTCGGCGACCACGAACAGCGTCTCGCCGCGCCGCGCCGCCTCCAGCCGCTCCAGGCCGACCCGCAGGTGCGGGGGCGCGTCCGCGGGCGGCGTCCAGCGGACCAGCGTCGGCGCCAGCCCGGGGACGCCGCCGAGCCTGCTCTCGTCGTCCAGGTGCGCGGCCAGGTGCCACGGGTCGCCGGCGGGCGTGCCGACCAGCAGCAGCCCGCCCGGCGTGCGGGAGGTGACCCGCAGCGCCCGGCCGAACTCCTCGGTCCGCTCCAGCCAGCCCGTGGCCGACAGGACCTCGCGCAACATGGTGATCTGCTCGGCGTCCACGGGCACCATGGTGCCGCACCCGGCGCCCTGATCAGGCGGTTTTCCGCGAGCCGGGAGCCCTGGCCGCGGCGGCCCGGAGCCGGTTTGGCAGACTCGGCCGCATGACTGAGCAGCAGCAGAAGACGCCCTACGACCTCCCCGACGTCGGCGGCCTGTCGATCGGCATCCTCGGCGGCACCGGTGACCAGGGCAAGGGGCTCGCGCGGCGGTTCGCGCTCGCCGGGCACACGGTGACGATCGGGTCGCGCAGGGCCGAGCGCGCCCAGGCCGCCGCCGACGAGCTGGCCGCCGAGCGCGCCGGCCTGCAAATCTCCGGCGCCGAGAACCCGGTCGCGGCCGGGCGGTCGGACGTCGTGGTCGTCGCCGTCCCGTGGGACGGCCACAAGGCCACGCTGGAGTCGCTGCGCGCCGAGCTGGCCGGCAAGATCGTCGTGGACTGCGTGAACCCGCTCGGCTTCGAGAAGGGCAAGGGCGCGTTCGCGCTGCCGGTCGAGGAGGGCAGCGCCGCCCAGCAGGCCGCCGCCGTGCTCGCCGACAGCCGCGTGGTCGCCGCCTTCCACCACGTCTCCGCCAAGCTGCTGCTCGACCCCGGCGTGGACGAGATGGAGCTGGACGTCCTCGTCCTCGGCAACGACCGCGAGGCCACCGACCTCGTCCAGGCCCTCGCGGGCCGCATCCCCGGCATGCGCGGCGTCTACGGCGGCCGGCTGCACAACGCCCACCAGGTCGAGGCGTTCACCGCCAACCTCATCTCCATGAACCGCCGCTACAAGGCCCACGCGGGACTGCGCATTACCGACGTTTGATCGTTAGGCTCGGTGCGGTGCCGAGTCTGAACGATCCCGAGGCGGCGCGGCGGCCGCTGGTCCTGCTGCCCTCGACGAGGACGGGGCCGCTGCGCGCGGTGGCGACGCGGGTCGGGATCGCGCTGCTGCTCCTGTTCGCCGTGGTCGCCGTCGTCTACGCCGACCGCGGCGGCTACCGCGACAGCGGCGACGGGGAGCTGTCGCTGCTGGACGCGTTCTACTACGCCACGGTGACCGTCTCGACCACCGGCTACGGCGACATCACGCCGGTGGGGGACGCGGCCCGGCTCGTCAACATCGTCTTCATCACGCCCGTGCGGGTGCTGTTCCTCATCGTCCTCGTGGGCACGACCCTGGAGGTCCTGGCGGAACGCACCCGCGAGGACTGGCGCAAGTCACGCTGGAGGGCACGCGTGCGCGACCACATCGTGGTGGCCGGCTACGGCACGAAGGGCCGCAGCGCCATCAAGACCCTGCTGAGCACCGGCGTCGACCGCGCGTCGATCGTCGTCGTGGACCCGGACCCGCGCGTGGTCGCGGAGGCCGCGGAGGCCGGGTTCGTGAGCATCGTCGGGGACGCGACGCGCAACTCGGTGCTGAAGCAGGCCGGGGTGCAGCGCGCCCGGGAGATCGTGGTGGCGAGCGCCCGGGACGACACCGCGGTGCTGATCACCCTGACCGCGCGGCAGCTCAACCCGCACGCCGGGATCCAGGCGTCGGTGCGCGAGTCGGAGAACGTCCCGCTGCTGCGGCAGTCGGGCGCCGACCGCGTGGTGACGTCGTCGGAGGCGGCGGGGCGGCTGCTCGGGATGTCCACCAGCCAGCCCGCCGTCAGCGAGGTCATCGAGGACCTCCTCGACCAGGGCAGCGGCCTCGACCTGGTGTCGCGCGAGGTGCGGCCGGACGAGGTCGGCGGCTCGCTCGCCGCGGTGCGCGAGCCGGCGCTCGCGGTCGTCCGGGACGGCCGGACGCTGCCGTTCGACGACCCGCGGTGCACGACCCTGGAGGCCGGCGACCGGCTGATCGTCGCGCGCTCGTCGCCGCGCCCGCGCGCCCGTTCCGCCGAGGAGAGGGGAGCGGACGGCGCCTCCGCTGCGTCCGAACAGTGACATATCATCGGGGTGGCGACAGGCAGGTGGACATGCGAGAGATCCGGTCGGCAGATCCGTGGAGCGCCTTTCTGGCCCCTCCCGGGCGCGCGGGAGCGCGCCGGGAGCCCGGCGCGGCGCCCGCCGCCGAACCCGGTCCGCCCGCCGGGCCGGCCGGTGGAGGGCCCGGTGGAGGGCCCGTCCCCGAGGACTCGTGCCGGCGCGTGCTCGCCCAGTTGAAGGCGGCCGGCGCCCCGCAGTCGCTGGAGCAGCTCCACCACGCGACCCGGCTCGGGCTGCTGGAGGTCGCGGACGCCGTGGACGCGCTGCGCGAGCGCGGCCTGGTCGCCGTGGACCGCGAGATCGACGAGGTCGTCCGGCTGACCGGGGGCTGAGCCGGTGCTCGGATACGCCGTCGCCGTCTCGCTGAGCTGCCTGGTCGGCATCGCCGAGCTGGTCAGCCGCTACCGGGACCGGCCGACCACGCTCGTCCGGGTGCCGAGCACCTGGGCGTACGTGCTGATCAACGGGGGAGCGGGCGCCGGGTCGCTGCTGCTCCTGCACACCTTCGGCTGGCGGTTCGGCGTGCAGTCGCCGCAGATCGCGGACGCGACGCAGGTGCTGGTCGCGAGCCTCGGCTCGATGATGGTGTTCCGCAGCGCGGTGTTCACCGTCCGGGTCGGGGACGAGGACGTCGCGGTCGGGCCGAGCACGCTGCTGACGTCGCTGCTCGCCGCCGCCGACCGGGGCGTCGACCGCATGCAGGCCAAGACCCGCGCGCAGGAGGCGGGGGAGATCATGCGCGGCGTCTCGTTCGCGAAGTCGCGGCTGGCGCTGCCGACCTACTGCCTGGGGCTGCTGCAGAACGTCTCCGCCGAGGACCAGGCCGACCTGCGCACCGCCGTGGACGCCCTCGCGGGCAGCGAGATGACCGACGGGCAGATGGCCCTCAACCTGGGGCTGCTGCTGATGAACGTGGCCGGGCCCGACGTGCTGCGCTCCGCCGTGGAGACGCTCCGCGACGAGATCACGGCCGACGGCGCGGGCGCGCGGCTCGTCCCGCCGCCGCGCGAGGCGGAGGCGCGCCAGGCGGGCGGGGGCGCGGCCCGCGTCCGGGCGGCCCGGTCGGACCCCGACGAGTAGACCCCGACGAGTAGGGCGCGACCGGGCCGTCGCGGGACGGTTACCGGTAGGTGTGCTCGGGGGCCGGGAAGACCCCGCCGACGACCTCTTCGGCGTAGCCGCGGGCGGCCTCGCCGAGGAGTGTGTTCAGGTCGGCGAACTTCTTGACGAACTTGGCGGTGTGCGGGGTGAGGCCCGCCATGTCCTGCCAGACGAGCACCTGCGCGTCGGTGCCGCTGCCGCCGCCGATGCCGATCGTCGGGATCGACAGCGACGAGGTGACGCGGGCGGCGAGGTCGGCGGGGACGCATTCGAGCACGACCGCGAACGCGCCGGCGGCCTCCAGGGCCTTCGCGTCCGCCATCAACTCGTCGCCGTCCTGGCCGCGGCCCTGCACCCGGTAGCCGCCGAAGACGTTCACCGACTGCGGGGTGAGGCCGAGGTGGCCCATGACCGGGATGCCGGCGGAGACGAGCGCCTCGGCCTGCGGGATGACCCGGCGGCCGCCCTCCAGCTTGATCGCGTGCGCGCCCGCCTCCTTCATGAAGCGGGTGGCGGTCGTCAGCGCCTCGCCGACGCCCGTCTGGTACGAGCCGAACGGCAGGTCGGCGACGACCATGGCGCGCTTGGAGCCGCGCACGACGGCCGCGGTCAGCGGGATCAGCTCGTCCACGGTGACGGGGATGGTGGAGTCGTAGCCGTAGACGACCATCGCGGCGGAGTCGCCGACGAGCAGGACGGGGATGCCGGCCTCGTCGAAGACGCGCGCGGTCTGCGCGTCGTACGCGGTGAGCATCGGCCACTTCTCGTGCCGCTCCTTGGCGGCGGCGATGTCGCGTACGGTCACCCTCCGCGTGCTCGTGCCGCCGTAGAGGGCGGTCGGCTGTGCTGGGGGTGCGACGGATGAAGACATGCGAGAACCTCCGGTCTTGAGGCGCCACGGTGGCGTACCCAGACGGAACCGATCGTGCCACTTCGAAAACGATTCGGGTACCCCCGGGATTCCCCCGGATCGGGCGGATCGGGAATAGGTTACGAAACGCTACCGTTGCGTATCGGCATGGACCCCCAGACGATTCAGCGCCGGCGATGGTACGTCCTCGGCGTCCTCACCATGAGCCTGCTGGTGGTCGTGCTCGACAACACGATCCTCAACGTCGCGCTCAAGACCATCGCCGACCCGGAGAAGGGGCTCGGCGCCACGCAGAGCCAGCTCGAGTGGTCGATCAACTCCTACACGCTCGTCTTCGCCGGCCTGCTGTTCACCTTCGGCGTGATCGGCGACCGGCTCGGACGCAAGCGCGTGCTGATGGGCGGCATGGCGGTGTTCGCCCTCGCCTCGCTGCTGTCGGCCTACGCGCAGACGCCCGACCAGCTCATCTACGCCCGCGCCCTGATGGGCCTCGGCGGCGCCGCCGTGATGCCGCAGACGCTGTCGATCATCACCAACGTCTTCGAGCCGCACGAGCGCGCCCGCGCGATCGGCATCTGGGCCGGCGCGGTCGGCCTCGGCGTCGCGATCGGCCCCCTCACCGGCGGGCTGCTGCTCGCCCACTTCTGGTGGGGCTCGGTCTTCCTCATCAACGTCCCCGTCATCGCGGTCGGCGTCACGCTGATGGCGTTCCTCGTGCCCGAGTCCCGCAACCCCGAGCCCGGACGGCTCGACCCGGTCGGCGTCGTGCTGTCGGTCATCGGCCTCGTCGTCCTGTCGTACGGGATCATCCAGGGCGGCGAGCGGGGCGACTGGCTCGCGCTGCCCGTGCTCGGCCCGATCCTCGCCGGCGCCGCCGTCATCGCGCTGTTCGTCGCGCACGAGGCCCGCACCGCGTCCCCGGCGTTCGACGTCCGGCTGTTCCGGGACCCGCGCATGTCGGCGGCCGTCGCGTCCATCGCGCTGTGCTTCTTCGCCGCGAGCGGCGTGTTCTTCTTCGCCAACTTCTACATGCAGTCGGTGCGCGGGCTGACCCCGCTGCAGTCCGGCGCGATGGTGCTGCCGTTCGCCGTCGCCCAGCTCGCGTTCGCGCCGCGCAGCGCCGCGATGGTGCACCGCTTCGGCGCCAAGGCCGTCTGCACGACCGGCCTGCTGCTGGTCGCCGCCGCGCTGGCGAGCTACCAGTTCATCGGCACCGACACCCCGATGTGGATCCTCGGCGTGATCTTCTTCGTGCAGGGCACCGGGATGGCCAACGTCATGCCGCCCGCCACCGAGTCGGTCATGTCGGCGCTGCCGCGCGAGAAGGCCGGCGCCGGATCGGCCATCAACAACACCGCCCGGCAGGTCGCCGTCGCGATGGGCGTGGCCGTGCTCGGCTCCGTCGTCGCCTCCGTCTACCGCCGCGACCTGGAGGGCGACCTCGCCGCGCTGCCCCCGGGCGCGCGCGAGGCGGCCGGCGAGTCCATCGAGGGCGCGCACGCCGTCGCCGCCCGGATGGGCGACGCCGGGCGGCAGCTCGCCGGGCACGCCGACGCCGCGTTCGTCAACGCCATGCACACCGCGTCCGTCGCCGCCGCCGTCATCGCGCTCCTCGGCGCGCTCGTCGTCGCCAAGTGGATGCCGGGCCGCACCCCCGCCGCCCCCGCCGCGGACGCCGGCGCGCCGCGCGAACCGGAGAAGGCCGCCGCATGAGGACGCGGATGTGAGAGCGTGAACGCGCCATGACCGGGACAGAGCGGCGGCACGGCGGGCGACCCCGCAGCGAGCGTGCCGAGAAGGCCATCATCGAGGCCGTCCTCGACCTCCTCGCCGAGGAGTCGGGGGTGGACGGCGTGTCGGTGGAGGCGGTCGCCGCGCGCGCCGGCGTCGGCAAGACCACCATCTACCGGCGCTGGCCCGGCAAGGACGCGCTGATCCTCGACGCGCTCGGGTCGGCCAAGGCGCCGCTGCCCGAACCGTCCGGCGCCTCCGTCCGGGACGACCTCACCGAGATCGCGCTGGCGATGGCCGCCGAGCGGGGCCGCCGCTACCTGCGGGTCTTCTGGAACGTCATGGGCGGCGCGGAGAAGTACCCCGAGCTGTACGCCCGCTACCGCCGCGACATCATCGAACCGCGCCGCGACGTCGTCCGCCGGGTGCTGCGGCGCGGCGTCGAGACCGGGGAACTGCGCGCCGACCTCGACGTCGAGGCCGCGATGTCGATGCTGCTCGGCACCCTCGCCGGCCGCCGGCCCGGGGAGATCTTCCCCGCCGGCCGCGCCGAGGCCGTCGTCGACACCCTCATGCGGGGCATCGGAGCGGGCGCGCGATGACGCGGCGACGACGGAAGCGAAGCGATTTCGGCACGGTAGGCGTGATCTTCTCCCTTGCGGCGGTGTCATGCCCCATACTGTCGCTGGGTAGTGCTGAGACGACCGGCTGTCTGGAGCGCGTCAGGTGAGATCCGTCATGGCGCCGCGAGGCGATGCGCCCGCCACCGATTCCGCGTCCCGGACCCTGGTCCTGGGCATCGACGGTGCCAGGCGGATCGTCCAGTGCGGGCCGAACGCCCGGGCCGTCCTCGGCCGGGCCCCCGAGGAGCTGATCGGCCGCCCCGCCACCGACCTGGTGGGCGAGGAGGCCAAGGCCGAGCTGGAGACCCTCCTGGAGGTCGGCGACCAGGAGCGCAACGGCGTGATGACCGTGCAGCGCGGCGACCAGGGCACCTCCGCCCTCGTCACCGTGCAGCCGCTCGTCGGCGGCGCGCAGGACGCCGGGCCCGCCGCGCTGCTGTTCGTCCGGGTGGAGCTGCCGCCCAGCGAGCGCTACCAGGACCCGGCCCTCATGCGCCGCGCGCTCATGGACGACCAGCTCACCCGGTTCGGCGCGTCCCTCGACCTCGACCAGTCCGCGCGCGGCCTCGTCGACGTCGTCGTCCCGCACTACTGCAACGCCGCGTCCGTGCTCGTGCTGGAGAGCCTCGTCGCCTCCGACGAGGTGCACAGCGAGTCCGGCTCGGCGGTGCTGCGCCGCATAGCGGTCACCTCCGACGACGGCAACCCCGCCTGGACGTCCACGTTCCCCGTCGGCGAGGTGCTCGTCTTCCCCGAGGGCACCCCCTACCGGGAGGTCATGGAGACCGCCCGGCCCGTCCACCTGCCGCACATCCCCCTGGACGCCGCCACCGAGATCGGCAAGCTGTGGCGGCGCGGCCCCGCGGGCGAGCTGCTGTCCAACGTGTCGATGGTGCTGCTGCCGCTGATCGCCCACGACACCCTGCTCGGCTTCATCGCCTGCACCCGCGTCCCCGGCTTCCGCAAGTTCGACGCCTACGACGTCGAGATCGGCATGGAGTTCGCCGCCCGCGCCGCGATCGTCATCGACAACGCCCGGCGGTTCAGCCGCGAGCGCGCCACCGCGCTGGCGCTGCAGCGCAGCCTGCTGCCGCTGCGGCTGTCCGCGCCGTCCTCCGTCGAGGTCCGGCACCGCTACCTGCCCGGCAGCAAGCTCGTCGAGGTCGGCGGCGACTGGTACGAGTCGATAGCGCTGCCCGGCGCCCGCGTCGCGCTGATCGTCGGCGACGTCGCCGGGCACGGCGTCCGCGCCGCCGTCACCATGGGCCGGCTGCGCACCGCGCTGCACACGCTCGCCAACCTCGAACTGCCGCCCGCCGACGCCCTGCACGTCATGCACGAGCTCATGATCGAGCTCGGCGAGCAGGAGCCCCACTTCGCCACCTGCGTGTACGCCGTCTACGACGCGACCACCGGCACCATCGAGATCGCCTCCGCCGGGCACCTGCCGCCGCTGCTGGCCAGTCCCACCGGCGACAACGAGTACCTGAAGGTCCCGCCCGCCCCGCCGCTCGGCGTCGCCGGCGGCGCCGCGATCGAGAGCCGCGAGTTCACTGTCGAGGACGGCAGCCTCTTCGTCATCTACACCGACGGCCTGGTCGAGAACCGCGGCCGCGACATCGACGACGGCCTCGCCCGCCTCCAGGGCATCTTCGGCCCCGGCTCCGTCGACCGCCCCATGGAGGAACTCGCCAAGGCGACCCTCGCCGGCGTCTACGCCGACCAGCACCGCGACGACATCGCCGTCCTCATCGCCCGGCTGCGCCGCCTCCCCGAAGACCAGTACGCCTCCTGGACCCTGCCCGCCGACCCGGCCGCCGTCCGCCGCGCCCGCGGCCTCGTCAGCGCCCGCCTGGAGGAATGGGGCCTGGAGGACCTGAGCTACACCACCGAGCTGCTGGCCTCCGAACTCATCACCAACGCGCTCCGCTACGCCCCCGGCCCCATCGAGCTGAGACTCCTCCTGGAACGCACCCTCGTCTGCGAGGTCCTGGACCGGTCCGCCGCCCTGCCCCGCCTCCGCCGCGCCGAAGACGACGACGAGAACGGCCGCGGCCTCCTCGTCGTCAGCCAGCTCGCCCACCGCTGGGGCAGCCGCCGCACCGCCGCCGGCAAAGTCGTCTGGTGCGAGCAGATCGTCCCCGGCACCGACCCCGACGCCTCAGAACAAGTCCCGGCCTGGCCGGACGAGGCATGGCCAGGCGAAAGCCACCACCGTGGTTAAGCGTGTCTACCCAGGGGGGCGACCCCCTGGAACCCCCGTCACGGGCGAGAGGCTGTTTCGCCGAGTTGCGCGAGGGGCAGGGCGGGAAAGCCGCGCGCCCCGCGGGGACCGGGGGC
>NZ_JBFARO010000132.1:0-22151 GCF_040677125.1 Actinomadura sp. NPDC049382 | reverse complement strand
GGCCGCCCGCCTACTTCCGCTGGTGGGACCTGCCGGCGCGGTGGCGGGCGGAGACGTTCGTGGCGGCGGCCGCGCGGCGCGGGATCGCCGTCACCCCGGCCGCGGCCTTCGTCGTGGGGACGGGCGCGGCGCCCCGCGCGGTCCGCGTCGGCCTCGCGTCGCCGCCCCTGGACGCCCTGGCGCGCGCGCTGGACGCGCTGGCCGAGATCGCCGCCGGGAGCCCCGACGACATGCCTGTGGACTGACGCCGCCCTAGGGACGCGCCGTCAGGAGCCCGCGCGTTCGACGACCGCGGCCCACTCCTCCAGGAGCGCCTGGGCGGCGTCGGCGTCGGGCCCCTCGGCCCACAGGTGGGTGACCGCCTCCGCCGGGTCGGGCAGGACGAGGACCCAGCGGCCGTCGTCCTCGACCACGCGGACGCCGTCGGTCGTGTCGATGGTGCGGTCGCCGGCGGCCTCCACGACGTGGCGCATCACGCTGCCCTTGGCCGCCCACGGGGTCGGGACGGAGCGGCGCAGCAGATGCGCGTCGGGGATGCGGCGGTCGATCTGGGAGAGCGTCAGCCGCGTCCGGGCGACGAGCCCGACGAGGCGGACGAACGCCGCGATCCCGTCGACGGTGCCGCTGAACTCGGGCATCAGGAACCCGCCCCGGCCGTCGCCCGCGAAGATCACGCTGGGCTGCGCGGCGGCCTTGGTGAGGACGTCCTGGGACGTGGACGTCCACTCGACCTGCACGCCGTGGAACCGGCAGACCTGCTCGGCGACCCGCGTCGTCGTCACCGGCAGCGCCACCTTGCCGCCGCGCCGCTCGGCCGCGACCAGGTCGAGCATCACCAGCAGGGCCCGGTCGTCGCCGACCAACTCGCCGTTCTCGTCCACCAGGGAGATCCGCTCCCCCACCGGGTCGAACCGGACGCCGAACGCGGCTCGCGACGACGACACCAGCTCGCCGAGCCGCTCCAGGTCGCGCATCCGCTCGGCGAGCGTCTCGGTCGGGTTCGCCTCGTCCAGCCCGGCGTTGCGGGTGAGGACCTCCACGCCGACCTTGCCGAGCAGGTTCGGCAGCACGAGCGAGGCGACGCCGCCCGCGCAGTCCAGGACGATCTTCAGCCCGGCCTCGCGGACGCCGCGGATGTCGACGCGGCGCAGCAGGTCGCGGGTGTAGGTCTCCACGACGCGCGGCGGGTAGGTGAGCTCGGCGATCTCGCCGGGGAACGCCCGGCGGTACTCCTGGCGGCCGAAGACGCGCTCCAGCTTGCGCTGCGCCGCCTGGGACAGGTCGGCGCCGCCCGCGTCGAGGAACAGGATGTCGACGCCCTGCGGGTCGCCGAGGGTGGTGCGGATGTAGATGCCGCCGACGGCGTCCTCGCGGCCGGTCTCGAACCGGGCGACGGTCAGCGGTGTCGCCTCCAGGTCGTTGACGTTGATGGCGCTGGCGGTCAGCGCGCTGTTGACGGCGCGCTTGAGGGTGCGGGCGGCGCGGGAGACGTCGCGTCCGGTGACGACCGTGGTGCCCTTCTTGAGGGTGGTCGCGTAGGCGCTGGCGAGCCGCACCGCCAGCTCGGGCGTGATCTCCACGTTGACGAGCCCGGACACGCCGCGCGGCCCGAACAGGTTGCGCTGGCCGCGCGACTCCCAGATCACGCTGGTGTTGACGACGGCGCCGGCCTCGATGGTCTTGAAGGGGTAGACCTTCACGCCGCTGGAGACGTACGCCTCGGCCTCGATGACGCATTCGTCCCCGATGACCGCGCCCTCCTCGACGCGGGCGCCGGCCATGATGTCGGTGTTCTTGCCGACGACGCAGCCGCGCAGGTTCGTGGACGGCGCGACGAACACGTTGTCGTGGACGACGGCCCGGTGCAGGAACGCGCCCTCCTTCACCACGACGTTGCTGCCGAGCACGGTGTACTCGCGCAGCTCGACGCCGGCCTCGACCTTGGCGTAGTCGCCGATGTAGAGCGGGCCCTTGAGGACGGCCTCGGCGTCCACCTCGGCGCCCTCGGCGACCCAGACGCCCGGGGACATCTCGAAGCCGTCCAGCTCGATCCCGACCTGGCCCGAGAGCATGTCGGCCTGGGCCTTGAGGTAGCTCTCGTGGGTGCCGACGTCCTCCCAGTAGCAGTCGGCCACGTACCCGAACAGCCGGGCGCCCTCGGCGAGGAGCTTGGGGAACACGTCGCCGGACCAGTCGACGGACTCCCCCTCGGCGACGTGTTCGAGGACCTCCGGCTCCATCACGTAGATGCCGGTGTTGACGGTGTCGGAGAACACCTGGCCCCAGGTGGGCTTCTCCAGGAACCGCTGGACGCGGCCCTCGTCGTCGACGATGATGATGCCGAATTCGAGGGGGTTGGGGACCCGCTTCAGGCCGATCGTGACGAGCGCGTCGTTCTCCTTGTGGAACCGCACCATGTCGGTGAGGTCGATGTCGGTGAGCGCGTCCCCGGAGATGACGAGGAACCGGTCGTCGCGCAGCGCCTCCTCGGCGTTCTTGACGCTGCCGGCGGTGCCGAGCGGGATCTCCTCCGTCGCGTAGCTCAGCGACATGCCGAGCTCCTCGCCGTCGCCGAAGTAGTTGCGGATCAGCGCCGCCAGGAACTGCACGGTGACGACGGTCTCGGTGAACCCGTGCCGCTTCAGCAGCCGGAGCACGTGCTCCATGATCGGCCGGTTGACGAGCGGAAGCAGCGGCTTGGGCTGGTTGGCGGTCATCGGACGCAGCCGCGTCCCCTCGCCTCCCGCCATCACGACGGCCTTCATCGGGGGGTCTCAGCTCCCTTCTGGTCGCCGGCCGCCGGTTTCGCCCCCGGCCCGGCCCCGTCCGGCCCGGGGCCCGGCCCCGGTTCCGCACCCGGGGACGGGGGCGCGGCGCGGCCGGCCAGCACCAGTTGCCGCGTCTGCGCCCAGTAGAGGACGGCGGCCCACCAGTACAGGCCCGTCCCCCAGATGGCGAAGGACCATCCGGCGACCTTCGCCGCCGTCCCCGCGCCGCCGTCGTGGTCGCCCAGAAGCAGCAGCGGGAACGCGTACAGCAGGCACATGGTGCCCGCCTTGCCGATGAAATGGACGGGCAGCGTGCCGCCGTACCCGAGCCGCCGGATGATCGGCGCGATCGGCAGGATCGCGAACTCCCGCGCGACCAGCACGACCACCAGCCAGAGCGGGATGATGTCGCGGATGGTCAGCCCGACGAGCGTGGCGAGGATGTAGAGCCGGTCGGCGGCGGGGTCGAGCACCATCCCGAGCTTGCTCGTCTGGTTCAGCGCCCGCGCCAGCTTGCCGTCCAGCCAGTCGGACAGGCCGGCGAACACCAGCACGCCGAGCGCCCACCAGTCCGCCTCGGCGAGGACGAGCCACAGGAACAGCGGGACGCCCACCAGCCGCGCCATGCTGAGGACGTTGGGCACCGTGAATATCCGGTCCTGCGGGGCCTCTCGCACTGTGCTCACCGACGCGTTCGCCTCCCCTGGTCCCCTTGATCCTGACCCTACCGGTAAGGGGTTGAAAGCCCCCGATGGCGTCCGGCCCCTGAACCGAGGGTGCCCGCCGGCGGCACCGTTCCGGCACCGGCCAGCCGAGTCGGGAGGTTCCCGGCGGACGGGTCGAGCGGGGCGAAGCCCCCGCCGCGGCGCCCGCCCGGCCCGGCGCCGGTCACCGCGGGCTGACCGCGTCGGCCAGCGGAAGGACCGCCGTGACCACGAACCCGCCGCGCTCCCCCGGACCCGCGTCGAGCGTGCCGCCGACGCTGCGCGCCCGCTCGATCATCCCGAGGATGCCGAAGCCGTCCGGCGCGGCCCCGGAGGGCCCGCGGCCGTCGTCGGCGACCCGGACGAGGAGGCCGCCGGCATCCCGCTCCAGGGTCACCGTGGCGCGCTTCGCGGCGGCGTGCTTGACAATGTTGGTCAGGGCCTCCTGGACGATCCGGTACGCGGCGACGCCGACCTCCGGCGGCAGCCCGGCCGCGAGGCCGCCGTCCGACAGCTCCACGTCGATCCCGCTGGCGCGCGCGGCCCGCACGAGGTCGGCGATGCCGTCCGGTCCGGGCAGCGCCCCGGACGAGCCGACGTCGGTGCCGCGCAGGACCTGCAGGGTGCCGCGCAGCTCGGTGCGGGCGTCGCGGCAGGTGGCCGCGATCGAACCGAGCGCGTCGGCCAGCTCCGCCCGGTCGAGCGGCCGGTCGCCGCGCACGAGGTGGGCCGCCGCGCCCGCCTGCACGCCGATCAGCGTGATGCTGTGCGCGAGGAGGTCGTGCAGATCGCGGGCGATCCGCAGCCGCTCCTCGGCGACCCGCCGCCGCGCCTCCTCCTCGCGGGTGCGCTCGGCCCGCTCGGCCCGCTCGGTGATGGTCGCGAGCCGCGCGCGGTGCACCCGCCACACCTGGACGGCGATCACCACCGACACCACGGCCTCGATGACCGCGACCTGCTCGCGGACCGAGCTGCCGCCCGCCCGCATCGCCATCCCGATCACGCACACGGCCAGCAGGAACGCCACGACGCTGAGGACGACCCGCACCCGGCGCCCGAGGACCGCGTAGGCGAACAGCGCGATCACCTCGGCGGGCACGAGCGCGTGGTGCTGGTACTGGGCCAGGTGGTAGGGCAGCACGAGCACGACCAGGGCCACCAGCCCCGGCGCCGGCCACCGCCTGATCACCGCGAGCGGCGCGTGCGCCGCGACCAGCAGCAGCGCGCCGACCGCGTCCAGTTCCCGGACGCCGGGCCAGGCCACCGCGGCGGCGGCCGCGACCCCCGCGAGCACCGCCGCGAGCACGGCGTCCGAGACCGTCGCGTTCAACCGGGGCAGCGTCACCACCCGTCCATCTTCCCCGACCTCCGCGATCAGCGCACACCGCCCCTGGCGGGGCGGGGCTATGCGCCCGCTTCCCGGGCGAGGATCGGCTTGACGTCCAGGATCGGGGTGCCGTCCAGGGCCTCCAGGTCGCGGACGCGCACGCGGCCGCCCTCCACCTCCAGGATCTCCACGGGGTGGAGCCCGATCGGGTTGGGGCGGTCCGGGGACCGGGTGGCGAACACGCCGCGCATCGGGGTGGACGGGTCGTCGCGCGGGTGCACGCGCAGGACGTCGCGGGGCGACAGGTGCAGCCAGGTCAGCACGAAGACCCGGTCGCCCGGGCTGAGGCCGTCCAGCGCCGGGAGCACGGCCGGCTCGAAGACCAGCCACGCCTCGGGCGCGCCCTCGGCGCCCTGCTTGGGGGCCGACGCCCGGTCCGTCAGCGTGGACGAGACGCGGCCGACCGGGGTGAGCGCGAACTCCTGGTGAGAGTCGATCATGCCCCGATCCTCTCAGTCGTCGCGCGGGCGCGTTCTACCCCGGCCCGGCCGGTTGCGGCAACGGGGGCCGTCCGGGTTAGCGTCGGGGGCGACAGATCGCGGGGGTCCGGCGAACCGGGCTGAGATAGCGGCTGAGACGGCCGCTGACCGCATGAACCTGACCGGGTAATGCCGGCGTAGGGAGAGATCGAGTCGTCATGACACAACGTGTGGTTCCAGCCGCCCGCAAGACCTACCTGCAGGGCTCGCGCCCGGACGTGCGGGTCCCGATGCGGGAGGTGCCGCTCACCAACGGCGACGTCGTCGTCCTGTACGACACGTCAGGGCCGTACACCGATCCGGAGCAGCGGACGGACGTCCGCCGGGGGCTGCCCGCGCTGCGGGAGCCGTGGATCGCCGAGCGCGGCGACACCGCCCCGTACGAGGGGCGGGCGGTGCGGCCGGAGGACGACGGGCGGAAGGCGGCGCCCGTCCGGGAGGACGTCCTGCCGCGGCGGCCGCGGCGCGCGACCGGCGGAGCGGTGACGCAGCGCGCGTACGCGGCGCGCGGCGAGATCACGCCGGAGATGGAGTTCGCCGCCCTGCGGGAGGGGGTGCGGCCGGAGTTCGTCCGGGACGAGCTGGCGGCCGGGCGGGCTGTGCTGCCCGCGAACGTCAACCACCCGGAGGCCGAGCCGATGGTCATCGGCCGGAACTTCCTGGTGAAGGTGAACGCCAACATCGGCAACTCGGCGGTGGCGTCGTCGATCGAGGACGAGGTCGAGAAGATGACGTGGGCGACCCGGTGGGGCGCCGACACGGTCATGGACCTGTCGACCGGGCGGGACATCCACACCACGCGGGAGTGGATCCTGCGGAACTCGCCGGTCCCGGTCGGAACCGTCCCGCTGTACCAGGCGGTCGAGAAGGTCGGCGGCGACCCGGCGGAGCTGACCTGGGAGGTCTTCCGGGACACGGTGGTCGAGCAGGCCGAGCAGGGCGTCGACTACATGACCGTCCACGCCGGGGTGCTGCTGCGGTACGTGCCGCTGACGGCGCGCCGCAAGACCGGGATCGTGTCCCGGGGCGGCTCGATCATGGCGGCGTGGTGCCTGGCGCACCACGAGGAGAACTTCCTCTACACCCGCTTCCGGGAGCTGTGCGAGATCTTCGCCGCCTACGACGTCACCTGGTCGCTCGGGGACGGGCTGCGCCCCGGCTCCATCGCCGACGCCAACGACGAGGCGCAGTTCGCCGAGCTGCGCACGCAGGGCGAGCTGACGAGGATCGCGGCCGAGTACGGCAACCAGGTGATGAACGAGGGGCCGGGCCACGTCCCGATGCACAAGATCAAGGAGAACGTGGACCGGCAGCAGGAGTGGTGCGACGGCGCGCCGTTCTACACGCTCGGGCCGCTGACCACCGACATCGCGCCCGGCTACGACCACATCACCTCGGCGATCGGCGCCGCGATGATCGGCTGGCACGGCACGGCGATGCTCTGCTACGTCACCCCGAAGGAGCACCTCGGGCTGCCGGACCGCGAGGACGTCAAGGCCGGCGTCATCGCCTACAAGATCGCGGCGCACGCCGCCGACCTGGCCAAAGGGCATCCGGGCGCGCAGGCGTGGGACGACGCGCTGTCGGACGCGCGGTTCGACTTCCGCTGGGAGGACCAGTTCAACCTCTCGCTCGACCCGGACACCGCCCGCGCGTTCCACGACGCGACGCTGCCGGCGGCGCCGGCGAAGACCGCGCACTTCTGCTCGATGTGCGGCCCGCACTTCTGCTCGATGAAGATCACCCGGGACGTCCGGCGGTACGCCGACGAGCGCGGGCTGGACGGCGAGGCCGCGCTCGAAGCGGGAATGCGCGAGAAGGCGGCGGAGTTCCGGGCCGCCGGCGGGCGGGTGCAGCTGCCCCTGTCGCCCGGCCCGTCCTGATGTAAGCGCAGGTCGGCGCGGGCCCGGCGCGGACCGTTCCGCGGCGGGCCCGCGCATCCCGGCGGGGCCCGGGGTGCGCGGCGCGGCTAGTATCAAGGGACCGTTCCAAAGCCGCGGATCCCCCCGAATCGCCGCAGGCCCGTCCCCGCCGGGAAAGGACCGACCACTCACGTGACCAGCGACGACACGCCGAAGGCCCCCGCGCGCGCGATGCGCGCCGACGTGCGCCGCAACCGGGCGCGGCTGCTCGCCGCGGCCCGCGAGATCTTCGAGCGCGACGGGGCCGGGGCGTCCCTGGAGGCCGTCGCCCGGCAGGCCGGCGTCGGCATCGGGACGCTCTACCGCCACTTCCCCACCCGCCAGCACCTGCTGGAGGCGCTGCTCGCCGACGGCTACGCGGAACTGGCCGCGAGGGCCCGCGAGCTCCTGGCCGACCCCGCGCCCGGCGAGGCGCTGCTGACCTGGCTGCGCGCCTTCGCCGCGCAGGTGGCGGCGTACCAGGGGCTGGCCGCCCCGGCCGTCGCGTCGCTGCGGGACGAGGTGACGTTGCGGAACGAGATCGCACAGCGGGACGAGATCGCCCAGCGGGACGAGAGCACGCCGCGGGACGAGCGCTCGGAGCCGGCGCCCTCGCGGCGGGCGATGTGCGAGGCGGCCGAGGCGCTGTTCGCCCGCGCGCAGCGGGCCGGGGAGACGCCGCCGGAGGCGGTGTTCGCCGACGTCCTGTGGCTGACCGGCGCCATCGCGGCGGTCACCGAGCGGGAGCCGGAGGCCGCCGGGCGGCTGCTGTCGCTCGCCGCCGCCGGCATGGTGCCCGGCCGGACGTAGCCGCTTCGCCGGTCAGCTCGTCTCCGGGACGGGCAGGATCCGGCGCGGCCCGCGCGGAGCGCCGCTCCATTTGCGCCATTCGCGCGGGTAGCCGACCGACACCTCGATGTGCGGGATTCCGCCGGTCCAGATCGTCCGGGGAATGTGCAGGTGCCCGTACACCACGGCCACCGCGCCGAACCTGGTGTGCCAGTCGGCGGTGCGCTCGGTGCCGCACCACTGCGCGAACTCCGGATACCAGAGGACGCGGGTGGGCTCCCGGACCAGCGGCCAGTGGTTGACGAGCACGGTCCGCGTCCCCGGTTCCAAGGCCGCGAGGCGCTGCTCGGTGTAGGCGATCCGCGCGTCGCACCAGGCGTCCCGCGTCGGGTGCGGGTCGGGGTGCAGGTAGACCTCGTCGGTGCACACGACGCCCGCCTCGTGGGCGATCTCGAGCGCCTCCTCCTTGGTGGACGCACCGTCCGGCCGGAACGTGTAGTCGTAGAGGAGGAACAGCGGTGCGATCGTCACGGGCCCGCCCTCGCCGTCCCAGACCGGGTACGGGTCCTCAGGGGTGAGCACGCCGAGGCCGCGGCACATGTCGACGATGCGCCGGTAGCGGTCCTCCCCGCGCAGCTGCACCGGGTCGTCCTTGACCGTCCACAGCTCGTGGTTGCCGGGGACCCAGAGCACGGCGGCGTACCGCTCGCGCAGCGTGCGGAGCGTCCACTCGACGTCGGCGAACCGCTCGGCGACGTCGCCGGCGACGATCAGCCAGTCGTCCGCGGACCCGGGCCGCAGCCCGTCGACGAACGCGCGGTTCTCGGGGAATCCCACATGCAGGTCGCTGATCGCGTAGACGCCGCCCATCCAGAGATCGTAAGCCCCGGGCGGACGCCGCACCGGGGCCCGCCCCCGCCGGTGGGGGCGTGACGCCGGGGCCGCGGGGTGCTTGCATGGCGTGATCTCCGTCTCACGAGCCACCGAGGAGTCCGCATGCGACGACCGCTCACGGCCCTGCTCACCGGCGCGGCCGCCGCCGCCCTGCTGTGGTCCGTGCCGGGGGCGGCGGCCGCCCGCCCCGTCTCCGGACCGTCCGCCCCCGGGCCGCTGTACGCGCAGGTCGAGGACCGCGACACCCGCCTCCAACTGCAGGTCCTCGGGCGGCCGGACGGCAAGGACATGCTGTACCGCATCTCCGGCTACGTGTACGCCGACGTGCCGGGCGACGCCCTGGCGCCGCGCCTGCGGCACGGGACGCGGCTGTTCGGGTTCGAGGGCTACAACATCCGGCGCCTCTACCGCGAGCCCGGCACCAACAAGCTGTACCAGCTGAGCCGCGAGGTCGTCTTCTACACCGATCCGCAGGACCCGGCGAAGGTGCTGAGGGAATGGCGCAACCCGCTCGACGGGAGGACGTATCCGCTGGTGCCGGTCAACAACGACGACGTCGACTTCGGGCCGTTCCCCATCACGCCGCAGTTCCGGCTCGGTCCGCTCAAGGACGTCGGGCGCAACCTCGCCCAGGTGTCCGACATCCCGCCGCGCACCGACATCGAGGCCCTGACCGGTGACGACTTCGGCCTTCCCGGCGGCGTCTACACCGCCTGGGAGATGTTCGACTTCTACATCGGGAAGCGGGAGGCGGCGCGGCGGGCGCACGGCGTCCCGAAGGGGGCGATGGAGGTGGCGAACAGCTGGACGCGGTCCAGCCCGTTCGTCCCGTCGATGTGCGTCCCGGAGAAGGACACCCGCGCCCGGCTCCTCTTCCACGCGCGGAGCTGGACCCTGGACTCGTGGGACGACCTGGAGCCCTGGCTCAAGGCCGAGGTCGAGCGCGACTACCCCCTCTACAAGAAGGCCCCCGGCGCGCCGGCGCCGTCGGAGACCTCGTGGACGTCCTTCTACCGCAAGCAGCTCCAGAACGGCGCCCTCACATGGGCCGAATGGTGCGCGCGGAACGGCAGGTGAAACGGCGAAGCGGCCCGCGTCCCCTTCCGCAGGGGCGCGGGCCGCTTCCGCGTTCAGCTGCCTAAGGGGTCAGTTGTTCTTGCCCCAGTAGTAGACGCCCAGGCTCATCGCGAGCACGCTCGCCCAGCTGAACACGGCGCGGACGGTGTTCCAGGCGGTCCAGCGGCCGGAGTAGTCCGACCAGAGCTTCGCCGCCTCGGCCATGTCCTTCGGGATCGCCGCGGCGTCCAGGTCGTTGTTCATCGGGATGTTCACGGCGAAGCTCGGGACGAGCGCGCCCACGAAGTAGACGCCCGCCGCGACGAAGAACAGGATCGCCGCCGACTTCTGGTCCAGCGTGAGCAGCAGCACGCCCGCCGCGGCGGCCAGCACCGGGACCAGCAGGAACATCGCCACGAACACCGGGTTCTGGATCTTCTGGTTGATGCCCTGCATCGCGTCGATCGCCGAGCCCGGCCGCGCCGCGTTCAGGCCGGGCATCACGCCGGTCGAGAAGCCGAAGAACGTCCCGGCCATGCCGGCCGCCATGATGAGGGAGAGCGTCACCGAGACGCCCGCGAGTGCCGATTTCATCGTCGTGCCACCTTCGGGTCAGAGGGTCCAGATGCCGCTGTCCGCGGTCTCCCGCGCGTAGTCGGCGAAGTCGCGGGGGGCGCGGCCGAGCGCCCGCCGGACGCCGTCCGCGGGACGGGCGTTGCGGCCGTCCAGGACGGTGGTGAACAGGTACGTCAGGAAGCCGATGACGTCGTCGGGCAGGCCGTGCTCCTTGAGGGCCGCCGCGTAGTCGTCCGCGCTCACCGGGACGAAGGCGATCTCCCGTCCGGCCGCGCGGCCGATCTCCGCGACGGCCTCGGCGAAGGTGAGCGCGCGGGGGCCGGTCACCTCGTAGACCTCGCCCGCGTGGCCGTCCCGGGTGAGCGCCGCGACGGCCACGTCCGCGATGTCGCCGGCGTCCACGAACGGCTCCGGCACCTCGCCCGCCGGGAGGACGACCTCGCCGGCGCGGACGGGGTCGAGGAGGTAGTCCTCGCTGAAGTTCTGCGCGAACCAGCTCGCCCGCACTACCGTCCACTCCAGGCCCGACGCCCGGACGATCCCCTCGCACTCGGCCGCCTCGGGCTCGCCCCGGCCGGACAGCAGGACCACCCGCCGCACGCCCGCCGCCACCGCCTGCGCCGTGAACGCGGCGATGGCCTCCGGCGCGCCGGGGGCCGCCAGGTCCGGGTAGTAGGACAGGTACACCTTCTCGACGTCCCGCAGCACGGGCGCCCAGGTCGCCTCGTCGGCCCAGTCGAAGGCGGGCGAGGCCGCCCGCGAGCCCATCCGGACCGGGACGTCCAGGGCCTCCAGCCGCTCCACCACCCGCCGGCCGGTCTTGCCGGTGCCGCCGAGGACGAGGGTCAGGCCGTTTTCGATCTCCGTGTTCGTCATGCCCTCAAGTCAACCGGCGGGCACCTTCGGCCACCATCGTCGAGAAGCTCGCCCGCATACGCGAGCGTCTAGGCTGGCCGCCATGGACGCGCTCACCGACCTGCTCGACGGCCCGCGCGCCCGCGGCGCGTTCATGCTGCGGGCCACCCTCGACCCGCCCTGGTCGGTCCGCATCCAGGACGAGGCGCCGCTGACGCTGCTGTCCATGGTCAGGGACGACGCGTGGCTGATCCCCGACGAGGGCGAGCCGCAGCGCGTCGGCCCCGGCGACATGGTCGTCTTCCGGGGCCCCGACCACTACACGGTCAGCGACGACCCGGCCACCGAGCCGCAGATCGTCATCCACCCCGGGCAGCGCTGCACCACGCCCGACGGCACGAGCCTGTCGGAGGCGATGGACCTCGGCGTCCGCGCCTGGGGCAACGACCCGGCCGGGACGTCGGTGATGCTGATCGGCACCTACCAGATGCGCGGCGCCGTCACCGGGCGGCTGCTGTCCGCGCTGCCGCCGATCGCGGTGGTGCGCGGCGACACCTGGAAGTCGCCGCTCGTCGACGTGCTGGGCGAGGAGATCGGCCGGGACGAGCCCGGGCAGGAGATCGTCCTCGACCGGCTCCTCGACCTGCTGCTGATCGCGACGCTGCGGGCCTGGTTCTCCCGGCCGGACGCGCAGGCCCCCGGCTGGTACCGCGCCCACGGCGACCCCGTCGCCGGCCCCGCGCTGCGGCTGCTGCACGACGACCTGTCGCACCCGTGGACGGTCGCCGACCTCGCCGCCCGGGTCGGCGTGTCCCGGGCCGCGCTCGCGCAGCGGTTCGCGAAGCTGATCGGCGAGCCGCCGATGGCGTACCTGACGGGGATCCGGCTGGCGCAGGCCGCCGACCTGCTGCGGGAGAGCGACGCGACGCTGGACTCCATCGCGCGCCAGGTCGGCTACGGCACCGCGTTCGCGCTGAGCACCGCGTTCAAGCGCGAGCACGGCGTCAGCCCGCAGGAGTACCGCGCCGGCGCCGTCCCCGCCTGACCGGCCGGGCGTGCCGGCCGGGCATGCCGGCCCGCCGTGCGGGGCGGTCAGTGCTCCTTGCGGAGGGTGGGCTCGGCGCGGACGGGCGAGTCGTCGGCCGCGTCCGGGATGAACGGGACGACGAACGCGTACTCGGCCAGCACCGACTCCGGCACCTCCCCCGACTCGCCGAACGCGGCGATCTCGCCCCAGCACGGCGAGCCGAGCGAGCCGCTGCGGTGCCGCACCGACAGCCCGGCGCACAGGTTGGCGAACCGCAGCCGCTCGGCGAGCGGCAGCCCGGCGAGGGTGGCGAACACGAACCCGGCGGCGAACACGTCGCCGGCGCCGGTCGGGTCGAGGGCCTCCACGGGCAGCGCGCCGACCTCGGCCCGCTCCCCCGACGCCGAGTCGATCGCGATGGCGCCGTCGCCGCCGCGCTTGACCACGACCACCGGGACCCGCTCGGCGAGCGCGGCGGCCGCGTCCGCCGGGGTGGCGGTGCGGGTGTAGGCCATCGCCTCGGCCGCGTTCGGCAGGAACACGTCGACGTGGGCGAGGCGGTCGAGGACCTCGGCGGGCCAGGCGCCGGTCTGGTCCCAGCCGAGGTCGCCGAAGACCAGCGCGCCCCGGGCGCGCATCCCGGCCGCCCACGGTGGCACCGGGCGGTCGACGTCGACGAAGCAGGCCCGCGCGTCCGGCGGCGGGCCGCCGAGGTCGTCCAGCGGGGCGGGGACGGGCTTGGCGAACGTCACCATGCTGCGGTCGGAGTCGTAGGCCATCGACACGGTGACGGGCGTCGACCAGCCCCGCACGCGGCGCGACAGCCCGAGGTCGACGCCCTCCTGCTCGGCGAGGGTCCGCCACAGGTAGGCGCCGAACATGTCGTCGCCGAACGGCGCCGCCAGCCCGACCCGCAGGCCGAGCCGGCTCATCGCGACCGCGATGTTGGCGACCCCGCCGGGCGCCGAGCCGAGACCGTCGGTGACGATCTCGGTGCCGGGCGGCGGCAGCCCCGGCAGCCCGGTGAAGATCATGTCCATGAAGACCTGGCCGGACAGGAACACGTCCAGGCCCGGGCCGCCCCCGCCGGCGCGCAGCCGCTCCCCCGCCGGCTCCCGCTCCGCGCAGGGGTCGGCGAGGGACGGCTCGGGCGCCCGGCCCGGCGCGGTCTGCTGAGTCACCGCGGTCTGCTGAGTCACGAGGCCCCCCGTGGCGAGGCGTGGGCTTGGTCCCCCGGACCCTAGCCCCCGCCTCCGACATCGACTGCTACTCCGGAACGTACAACCGGATGTCGTCCACCTGCGCCTTCCCCTCGTAGAAGTTCATGTGCGGGTCGCCGATCATGAACCGGTCGGGGTAGGCGGACCCGGCGGGCCAGGTGCCCCGGTCGACGAGCGTGCCGCCCGGTCCCGTCCAGGTCCAGTCGGCGTCGAACCGGCCGTCGTACTCCTCCGGCCGCTGGTTGTAGTGCCAGATCGGCTCGCCGTCCTGGACGAACGCGCGGGTGTACCGGTAGGTGGCGCGGCCGACGTGCGCGAAGACCCCCGACATCTCCATCGTGTAGGCGCCGTCGCGGCGCTCGATCGCGAACGTGTAGGGCTCCTGCGGCAGCAGCTCGGGCCGGAGGTCGACGGTGGAGACGATCGCGCCGGCCTTGCGGTGCCCGCACTCGCTGTCCATCAGGTACTCGGTGCCGGGCATCGCCGCGTACCGGCGGTCGTCGGTCATGAAGATCGCGTTGACGCCGTTGCCCGTCCCGGCGGAGTAGGGCTCGTACTCGCCGGTGGCGGGGTTGCAGTACAGCAGCCCCTTTCCGGTGTACTTGTAGCGGTTGTAGCTGTCCATGGCGACCTTCCGGTGGCCGTGGACGAAGACGTTGTTGTGCGGGGCCACCTGCCGGTAGTCCATGATCGACATGTAGTAGAAGCCGTTGGAGTCGGTGCGGACGTCGGCCCACTCGCACTCCGGCCGGGAGAAGTCGCCGCCCGACGCCCACGGGAAGTTGGTCTTGCAGCCCTCGGGCGAGTAGCCGTTGATCCGCCCGTCCGGGTAGTCCCACAGGCCGTTGCGCTGCCCGCCGAAGTCCAGGCCGCGCAGCGTCATCTCGACGCGGTACTCGGCGGGCAGGTCGCGGGTGGAGCGGATGACGACGCCCGCCTGGTGCGCCGGCTCGTCGATACGGGCGACGCCCTTGCCGGACGTGAGCGTCGGCGGCCGGTCCGGGCGCCCGTCGCCGTCGGCGTCCCGCGCGGCGAGCTCGGCGGTGAGCCAGCCGCGCTGGCCGAAGGTGAACGACTGCCGGTAGGTCTTCATCTTCGCGAGCTGCTGCCGGAAGGCGGGGCCTCCGACGGTGTCGAAGTAGGCGCCGTCGTTGTCGTACATGTCGACGTTGTAGGGGCTGGACGGGCCGTCGCCGTCCGGCCGCCACGGCGCCTTCGCGCTGTCCAGGTGCCGGTTGAACGGTTCGGCGGCGACCAGCCGCCACCCGTCGCGGGCGGCGGGCGGGCCGGCGCCGGGGCCGCCGGCGGCGTGCGCCGGCGCCGTGCAGAGGGCCGCGGGCAGGACCAGGGGCAGCGCCATCGCCAGGGCGCCGCGTGCGAGTTTCCTCATGGCGACGACCGTCGCACGGGCCGCCCGGCGGCGACCAGGGCAAACATCGCCAAAGTGGTATTGACCAGTCACCACAATCGGACATACGGTGTGCAACGACAGGAACAACGTCAAGAGGAGGTGAACGGCGTGCCATCCGCCGGTGAATCCCGCTCCGGGAGCACGAAACGGCAGGCGGTGCGCCGGGAACTGCTGGCGATGCTGGACGGCCTGGACGTGGGGGACGCCCTCCCGTCCGAGCGCCGGCTCGCCGCGGACCTCGGCGTCTCGCGGCCGACGCTGCGGCAGGCCATCGACGGCCTGGTCGCCGAGGGCCTCCTCGACCGGCGGCACGGGAGCGGCACCTACGTGGCCGAACCCCGGATCGCGGTGTCGCTGACCATGACCTCCTTCACCGAGGACATGATCAGGCGCGGGATGAAGCCGGGCGGGCGGGTCCTGTCGTTCCGCACCGAGACGGCGGGGGCGCGGATCGGCAGGCGGCTCGCCCTCTCCCCCGAGGAAGAGGTATTTACCATTCGCCGGCTCCGGCTGGCCGACGAGGCGCCCATGGCGATCGAGACCCTCTACATGCCGCGGTCGCTCATGCCCGGGCTGCGCAGGCACGACCTGGAGGGGCGGTCGTTCTACGACCTGCTGCGCGGCGCCGGCATCGTGATCGCCTCGGGCACCGAGACGATCGAGCCGACCGTCACCACCGCCGAGGAGGCCGCCGAGCTCGGAGTGCCGGTGCACATGCCGGCGTTCCTGTTCGAGCGG
Organism: Actinomadura sp. NPDC049382; assembly: GCF_040677125.1. Classification (NCBI taxonomy): domain Bacteria; kingdom Bacillati; phylum Actinomycetota; class Actinomycetes; order Streptosporangiales; family Thermomonosporaceae; genus Actinomadura; species Actinomadura sp. NPDC049382. The sequence continues at coordinate 6,346 of NZ_JBFARO010000132.1, read as the reverse complement.
ATCACCCGGGACGCCGACGGGCGGCCCCTGGAGTACGTGCGGTCCCTGTACCGCGGCGACCGCTACCGCCTGGAACTGGACCTGCGACCACCGAACCACTGACCAACCGGACGATCGTCCAGCGCGCTGACGGGGGCGACAGCGCACCACCACCCCCCGGGAAGTGAGGCGACTTCACCATGGACGTCATCAAGGACATCCTCACCTTCCTGGCCGACAACGTGTTCGGCCAGGTGCCCATCCTCATCGGTCTCATCACGCTGATCGGGCTGATCCTCCAGCGCAAGCGCTTCGAGGACGTCTTCGCGGGCGCGCTGCGCGCCACCATCGGCGTCGTCATCCTGTTCATCGGCGTGGAGGTGTTCACCGGCGGCCTGACGAGCTTCCAGACCGTCCTCGCCAGCGCGATGGACACCACGCCGCCGAAGGCCGACAACACCCTCGCCGACTTCCTCACCAAGCAGGGCGGCACGGTCGCGCTGGTCATCACGGTCGCGTTCCTCGTGCACGTGCTGGTCGTCCGGCTGTTCCCGGCGGCCCGCTACCTGTACCTGACCGGGCACCTGATGTTCTGGATCAGCACGGTGACGGTGGCGTCGCTGGTGACGATCGCGCCGGACGCCGACCAGCTCACGCTGGTGCTGTGCGGCGCCGGGTTCGTCGCCGCCTACTGGACGCTGCAGCCGCTGTGGATGCGGCCGCTGATGCGCCGCGTCATGCCCGACGACCGGTTCGGGTTCGCGCACACCAGCTCGCTCGCGTGCCTGATCACCGGGTACGCCGCGCGGCCGCTCGGCAGCCGCGAGAAGCACGACACCGAGAAGCTGAAGCTGCCCCGCCAGCTGTCGTTCTTCAAGGACGTCAACGTCAGCACCGCGCTGATCATCACGGTGATCATGCTGGTGGGCGTCGCGCTCGCCGACGACGGCGTGGTGGCCAAGGCCGCCGCCGAGATGGACGAGAAGCTGTCCCCGTGGGTGTGGGCGGTCCTGGTCGGCCTCCGGTTCGCGGGCGGCATCGCGATCCTGCTGTTCGGCGTGCGGATGTTCCTCGGCGAGATCGTCCCGGCGTTCAAGGGGTTCAGCGACCGGGTCATCCCCGGCACCCGTCCCGCGCTGGACGCGCCGACCGTGTTCCCCGTCGCGCCGACCGCCGTCATGGTCGGGTTCGTCTCGTCCACCGTCGTGTTCCTGGTCTGCCTCGGCGTGTTCGCCGGCGCCGGCTGGTTCACCCTCGCCCCGCCCATGATCATGCTGTTCTTCGTGGGCGGCGCCGCCGCGCTGTTCGGCAACGTGGTGGCGGGCTGGCGCGGCGCGGTGCTGGGCGGTGTGATCTCCGGGCTCGTCCTCGCGGTCGGGCAGGCCGTCACCTGGGGCCTGTACGAGAAGACCGCGCCGGAGCTCGCCACCCTCGCCGACCCCGACTGGTACGCGATCGCGTGGCTGCTGAAGGCCGTGGAACCGGTCGCCGGCGGGAACGCGGTCTGGGCGGTGCCCGCCGTCGCGCTCGCCGCGATGGTCGCGTCCCTGCTGCTGCTCGGCCGGGCCGAGAAGCGGCGGGCCGGCGCCGCGGACGGGGACGCCGCGCCCGAGGACACGGCCCCGGCGCGGGCCTGACCGAACCGAGTAGAGAGCCGATCGAGAGAGAAGGACCGAGATGGCACTGGACCGGCAACTGGAGATCCTCGCGGTCTGCGGCGTCGGCATGGGCTCCAGCCTGATGCTCAAGATGACCGCCGAGGACGCGCTGCGGTCGCTCGGCGTCGAGGCGCGGGTGGAGAACACCGACGTGTCCACGGCGCGCGGGATGTCGCCCGACGTGGTGATCGGCCAGGGCATGCACACGAGCGAGATCGCCGACCTCGCGCCCGTCGTGATCACCGTCAGCGACTTCCTCGACAAGGAGGGACTCGAAGCGCAGCTCAGGGAGCGCCTCACCGAGCAGGGATGGCTCTCATGACGTCTCATTCTGAGGGGGCGACCCCCCAGGCCCCCCGGCAACAGCCCGTGGTGATCGCGGCCACGGACGGCGTCGAGGCGGCCGACTGGCGGGAGGCCGTCCGCAAGGCGGCCTCCGCGCTGGTCGACGCGGGCGCGGCGGGCGAGGGCTACCCGGACGCGTGCGTCCGCGTCGTGGAGGAGAACGGCCCCTACATCGTGCTGACCAAGGGCCTGGCGCTCGTCCACGCCCGCCCCGAGGAGGGCGGGCTGGCGGTCGGCGTCGGCGCGACCCGGCTGGCGTCGCCGGTCGAGTTCGGCCATCCTGACAACGACCCGGTCGACCTGCTGCTCGCCTTCTGCACGCCCGACCCCGACGCGCACGTCGGCGTCCTCGCCGGGCTGGCGCGCGCGCTGTCGGGCGGCCTGGCCGACCGGCTCCGCGCCGCGTCCGGCCAGGAGGACCTGGCCCGCATCCTGAAGGAGGCCGTGCCCGATGCCTGAAGCCACCCGGACGCAGCTCCCCGACCGGGTGCGGACCCTGCTGGACGACCTCGACGAGACGTCGGGCAAGGCGATCGACGCCGCGGCGGCGCTGCTCCTGGAGTCGGTCGAGGCCGACGGGATCGTGCACGTCGCCGGGGCGGGGCACTCCCTCGCCATGGTGTTCGAGACGTTCTACCGGGCGGGCGGCCTCGCCGCCGTCCGCCCGGTCTGGGACCCCGGTGTGCTCCCGCTCGACGACGCGCTGCGCAGCACCCGCGTCGAGCGGGAGGCCGGAGTGGGGCGCGCCGTGGCCGCGGCGGCGGCGCCCGCCCCGCCGGACGTGGCGGTGGTGTTCTCCACCAGCGGCCGCAACCCCTACCCCGTCGAGGTGGCGGCGGAGTGCCGGGCGCGGGGCGTGCCGGTCGTCGCGGTGACCTCGGCGCGGGCCGCGCGGGGCGCGGCGGCGCGGACGGCGACGGCGCTGGCCGACCACGCCGACATCGTGCTGGACACCTGCGTCCCGCCCGGTGACGTGCTGCATCCGGCGGCGGCGCCGCGCACCGCGGCGGCCTCCACGATCCTCGCCGCGTACGCGTGGGCGCGGGTGCTGGCCGCGCTGGACGACCTCGCGGCGGCGCGCGGCGCGGAGCTGCCCCGCTGGACGAGCGCGAACGTCCCCGGCGGCGACGAGGTGAACGCCGCGCTGCTCGCGCGCTACCGGCACCGCGTCCCCGAGCTGACGGGGGATGAACACCCGTAAACCTGGGCACTTCCTGCGGCGTTTCGCATATGGCCCGGCTCGCTCCCTATGACATGATGCGTGGCTACCATCGGACAGAACGAGGAGCGAGATGACGACACGACCGACCGAGGACGACCTTCTTGCGCTGTTCACTCGCGCGGACCTCGGCGGCGACCAGAAGCTCGACCTGATGGAGTTCACGCTCGTCCTGGACGAGCTGGGCCTCGCCTGGACGCGCGCCGAGACGCAGGACAGGTTCGAGCGGGCGGACGGCAACCTCGACGGGTTCATCTCCTACGAGGAGTTCCGCGCGATCATGAAGTCCCAGGGCTGGGCCGAGGGGCCGCTGCCGGGCGCCCGCGCCTGACCAGCGGCTGAACGGAACGGGGCCCGCCGGCATGTCCGGCGGGCCCCTTCGGCGTTCGCGGCGCGGGTCAGACGCGGCGGCCGCGCAGCTCCCGGTACCGGCGCACCAGCGCGGCCGTGGACGGGTCGGGCGCCCGCACGGGCGGCTCGTCCGAGGTGAGCGCGGGCGCGAGGTCCATCGCCATGACCTTGCCGAGCTCGACGCCCCACTGGTCGAAGGAGTCGATGCCCCAGATCGTCCCCTCGACGAACACGATGTGCTCGTAGAGCGCGACGAGGGACCCGAGGGTCTTCGGGGTGAGCTTGGGCGCCAGGATCGTGCTGGTCGGCCGGTTGCCCGGCATGACCTTGTGCGGGACGACCGCGGCGGGCGTCCCCTCGGCGGCGATCTCCTCGGCGGTCTTGCCGAACGCGAGCGCCGACGTCTGCGCCAGCATGTTCGCGGTCAGCAGGTCGTGCATGCCCGCGGGCCCGTCGACGGCGGGGTCCTCGAAGGGCTCGGCGAAGCCGATGAAGTCGGCGGGGACGAGCCGGGTGCCCTGGTGCAGCAGCTGGTAGAAGGCGTGCTGGCCGTTGGTGCCGGGCTCGCCCCAGAAGATCTCGCCGGTCTGCGCGACGACGGGCGCGCCGTCGGCCCGCACCGACTTGCCGTTGGACTCCATCGTGAGCTGCTGGAGGTAGGCGGGGAAGCGGGCCAGCCGCTGGCTGTAGGGCAGCACGGCGCGGGTCTGCGCGCCGAAGAAGTCGGTGTACCAGACGCCGAGCAGGCCCATCAGCACCGGCATGTTCGCCTCGAACGGCGCGGCGCGGAAGTGCTCGTCGATCTCGCGGAACCCGGCGAGCATCTCGCGGAACGCCTCGCCGCCGATCGCGATCATCAGGGACAGGCCGATGGCGCCGTCGAAGGAGTACCGGCCGCCGACCCAGTCCCAGAAGCCGAACATGTTGGCGGTGTCGATGCCGAACTCGGCGACCCGCTCGGCGTTGGTGGACACGGCGACGAAGTGCCGGGACACCGCCCCGGCGTCGCCGAGCCGGTCGACGAGCCACCGCCGCGCGACCTTGGCGTTGGTGAGGGTCTCCAGCGTCCCGAACGTCTTGGAGCTGATGACGAAGAGGGTCTGCTCGGGGTCGAGGCCCGCGAGCTTCCCGACGATGTCGGCGGGGTCGATGTTGGAGACGAACCGGCAGGAGATGCCCGCGTCGGCGAAGTCGTGCAGCGCCTCGTAGGCCATGGCGGGGCCGAGGTCGGAGCCGCCGATGCCGATGTTGACGACGGTCGTGATCCGCTTGCCGGTGAACCCGGTCCACTCGCCGGAGCGGACGCGCCCGGCGAAGTCGGCCATCTTGTCCAGGACGGCGTGCACGTCGCCGGCGACGTCCTGGCCGTCCACGGTGAGGGCCTCGCCGGGCGGGAGCCGCAGCGCGGTGTGCAGGACGGCGCGGTCCTCGCTGACGTTGATGTGCTCCCCGGTGAACATCGCCTCGATCCGGGCGCGCAGCCCGGCCCGCTCGGCGAGCGCGACGAGCAGCCCCACCGTCTCGCTCGTGGCGCGGTGCTTGGAGTAGTCCAGGTGGAGGTCCCCCGCGGCCACCGTCATGCGGTCGACGCGCCCCGGATCGTCCGCGAACAGGTCGCGCAGGTGCCGCCCGGCGAGCGCGGCGTGGTGCTCGGCCAGCGCGGACCACTCGGGCGACTCGGTGATATCTGCCATTGCCTCTCTCATCTCCTCGCGGGGCGGGCGCCGATCCCCCTGGGCGCCGTCCCCACGGCGATCATAGGTCGACCGCGCGTGACCGTATCAGGGTCGTCCCCCGCCGCGCAGGGACCGGCCCCGGATGCCGGCGGGCGCCCCGCCGCCGAGTAGGGTCGCGCCACGGCGCCGGTCCCCCCACGAGGAGCACGATGAGCGACGGCATCACGCGGATGTTCGAGCTGGCCCCGCTCGGCGGGGACGCCTTCCTCGCCACCTCGCCGTCGGTGGGGCGGCCGCGGCTGTTCGGCGGGCAGGTCGCCGGGCAGAGCCTGCGCGCCGCGTGCCTGACCGCGGACGGCCGCCCGCCGCACTCCCTGCACGCCTACTTCATCCGCCCGGGGACGCCGGACGAGCCGCTGCGCTTCGACGTGGCCCGCACCCGCGACGGCCGCTCGTTCTCGACCCGGCACGTCACCGCGAGCCAGGGCGGCAAGCCGATCCTGGAGCTGATCGCCTCGTTCCACGCCCCGGAGGACGGCTTCGACTGGCAGTTCCCCGGGCCGCGGGGCGTGCCCGCGCCGGAGGGGCTGCCCGAGCCGGTGCTGCCGTCGTTCTTCAAGCACCCGGTCGGCTTCGACATCCGGGTGGTGGACCCGCCCGCCGACGGCGAGTTCCCGATGCCGCACCCGTTCTGGATCCGGGCGTCCGCCCCGGTCGGCGACGACCCGGCGCTGCACGCGTGCCTGATCGCCTACCTGTCGGACATGGCGGTGGTGAGCAGCGCCCGCGCGCCCGGCTCGCCGCGGCGGCTCGCCACGGCCGTCACCCTGGACCACGCGATGTGGTTCCACCGCCCGCCGCGGGTGGACCAGTGGCTGCTGTACTCGGTCGACCCGGTCACCAACCACGGCGCCCGCGGCCTCGCGCGGGGCACGCTCCACACCATGGACGGAACGCTCCTGGTCTCGGTGGCCCAGGAGGCGCTGCTGCGCCCGGAGTCCTGACCGGCGTCAGGCGTCGGCACCGGCGAGGGCCGGGATGGGCTGCGCGGCGGGGGCCGGGGCGGGGGCGGCCGTACGGGCGCGGCGCAGGCGGGCCAGGCCGTAGGCGGCGGCCAG